>CAUEYG010000246.1 GCA_959021945.1 uncultured Eubacteriales bacterium
GCCAGCGGTCTTGGCAATGAAGGTGTTGGCTATTCACCTGAAGAATACAGCAGACTTAAAACCTATGTATTGAAAGGCGCCTTTGTAAAATAAAAAGGAGGGAATATTATGGAAATTATTACTGCAATGATGTGGGGCGGGTTCGTTGTTCTGTGCGGGGCAGTATCTTTGTACAAGTATAATAAAGAGTATCCCCCAAAGAAGAATAAATAGGGAGTCCCAAATCCCGGAAAGGAATTTATCAATATGAGCGCATATTTGATAGGAATACTAATATCATTTGTTATTTATCTAATCGTATCATTTGTAGTAAGTAAATATGTAAAGGGAGCAGATGACTATTTTGTTGCAGGAAGAAATGCTCCCACAGGATTGATTGTAGGATCTATGGTGGCATCACTGCTGAGTACTGGTTTGTTTTTAGGTGATTCGGGAGAAGCCTATAATGGGATATGGGTAGCAGTGGCAGGATGTGCTGCCATCAGCTCAGGCGGTTATGTGCTGGGCGCGATCTTTTTTAGCAGACATTTAAGAAGAGCCAATGTCTATACAGTGCCCCAGTTTTTTGAAAAGAGATTTCAGTCACGGGCAGTAGGGATTATGACCGTAATCTCAGTTGTAGTGGCTATGGCTGTATATCTTTTGTCCGTGACACAAGGTGGAGCGACCCTTATGGCCAATGTAACAGGGCTCCCATACCACATCTGTGTCATTATGGCAGTAGCTTTATTTACGATTATGGTCATATCATCAGGCTCAAAAGGTGTACTTATTACCGATACTATTATGTTCGGGCTTTTTACAACCATAGGCGTTGTAGCTGTGATCATTGTATCTGTAAAGGGGGGAGGATGGTACAATATCATTGGTGACATTGCAACTGATCCGCAGACCTCTGATATCCTGTCGTGGCATGGTGTACTGGGATACCTTTATGATACAGGATGGGAAAACATGTTTTACTTTTGGGCATATGGCATCTGCTGGGCAGGGGTAGGATTTATCGGACCATGGCAGTGCTCCCGAAACCTTATGGCCAAAAATGAGCACACTGTCATAAGGTCTGCAGTCTTTGTTGTGATAGGATGCTTTGCTATTAACTATATTGTAGAGCTTGGAGCTGTATTTATGCATGCCTTTGATATTGGTGATACGGAGGCCTCCCAAGTTTGGCTGTGGGCCTCACAGCATGTGCTTCCGCAGATTTTGGGAGTCATCCTTATAACTGGTATTGTCGCCGCGTTTATATCTTCTGCCATTACGTTTATGTCTCTGGTGGGAGCATCCGTTTCTAATGATATTTTCCGCATAAAAGACGGCAAGAAAAATGTCATGGTTTCAAGAATAGCAATGCTCGTATTAGCTGTCATTGTAGCACTCGTGGCAGTGTTTAACCCTCCTAATATCTGGTGGATTATGCAGATCGGCGCTACAGTAGTGATTTGCGCCATGCTCCCTGTAGGAATCGCCAGCGTTTGGAGTAAGAAAATTACAAAGGCAGGAGCCTTTGCAGGAATGTGCGCAGGATTTACAGTATCCTTTGTTATGAAGCTTATCACCACATCCCAGGGAATCATAGTGCCCATCTATTTTGATGTATATTTAGTGGGGACCCTTGCCAATATCCTTGCTATGGTAATAGCGAACCGTTTGACAAAACCAACAGCAGGGGAGATTCAGGCAAGAGAGGCCCTCTTTGTTGTGCCTGAAGGTGAAGACGACCCGGTTGAAGTGGAAAAAACCAGAAGAGCGCTCAAATCAACCATCTGGATTGGAATTGGAATCTTTGTATTTTCCATGGTTACGTGGGTGATTCCTTATTCTATGGCATAGGGATATTATCTGGTGTGCATTCTTTTATTATGGGGCTGGCCTTTACTTTATAAAAGTGCCGGCCCCTGTTATGATCCGGATAGCTGTCTGATCTGAGCATACCCCCGATCAGTAAGGACAGCGCCCTGCTTTGTCTTTCCTACTCTGATTAACCCCATGGATTCCAGCTTTTTTAATCTGTTTTTTATCTTTGCTTCCGTAAGGTTCAGCCTTTGGGCGCTCTCTGTTTTGCGTATGGACGTTCTGCCTGCTGTTACGCCGCGGTTTTGAAGCTCAAAGATTCCTTCCAGAATTGCGGCCAGGTCAGGACTGAGATAAGTCATATTCGGCGAAACAGTCCTGGATTCTCTGTCCTGAGTAGTCTGAAGACTGCTGTCAGGGGTCAGATTGTTCTCCATATAAATATGAAGCATGGTCAAAGCCTCCTCTTTGTCAGAAAGGGAAGTCAGCATATTGATGTATTCGGCAACGGCTCTCAGCTCTCTGACATTTCCCGGCCAATCATAGCTGATGAGGGTATCCCTGATGTGAGGCAGATTTGCCAATGCAAGGGCTTCCTCATTTGATAAGAGACAGGAAAGGGTTTCCATAATATCTTCTGAACGTTCCCTGAGAGGGCTTAGACGTAAATTAAGCACCTTCATTCTATAATAGAGATCCTCCCGGAAGGTACCTTCTCTAATGGCTTTTTTTAAATCTTTATTCGTAGCGTATATAATGCGGACATCAACAGGTATCACGCTGGTGCCGCCAACTCTGACCACTTCTTTTGCCTCCAGCACACGCAATAATTTAGCCTGTATGGGAAGTGAGGCTTCGCCTATTTCATCGAGAAAGATAGTACCCTGATGAGCCAACTCAAACATTCCCGCTTTGCCGCTTTTAGAGGCTCCGGTAAAGGCTCCATCCATATATCCAAACAATTCGCTTTCAGCCAGATTTTCAGGAAGGGCAGCAAAATTGATGGCCACAAAGTTGGACTCCCTCCGTGACGATATGTTATGGATAGCCTGGGCGAACAATTCTTTTCCTGTGCCAGACTCTCCTGTGATCAGCACCGGAAGTTCTGTTTTTGCATACACAGTGGCAAGCTCTTTGTTTTGGGTCATCCATTTGCTGGAACCTTTTATATCGTCAAGGGTGTATTTGGCTGTAAAGCCAGTTGCTTTCAGCTTTTTTCGAATCATGCCTTCTCGTTTTTTTAACGTGGAAAGAGGCAGTAAAGAAAAAGCCTTGCTCTGGCTCTTATCCACCTCCATATCAAAGGAAGAAATGAGCATTGTTTGATCTTCAATGGCAATAAGAGTGTCGCTCATCGGTACATTGGTTTTGATATATTCAAGGAGTTTGGGAAAATCAGAAAACACGTCTCTGTAATTTTGTCCTAGCAGCTGGTCAGAATTAATTATATCAAAATACTTTTTCGCAGCCTCATTAAAGAGTACCAACTCCTCTTCTTTATTGATGACGAATGTAATATTGTTGTTCATATCACATATTTTCTCAAAATTATTTTTTAAAGTATTGACTTGCTGGAGTGTGCTGTGCAGCTGATAGCAGGATGCTCCGAAGAGCTGGATGCTGTTGTTGTAATATTTTTTAGCATAAGTGGAAGGCAGATGATAAGCTCGTATGATATCGATGATGGTATATAGAGATATTTTTCTAAGACCAATATCAATATACGGACAGTCCAACTTAGGACAATCCTCAGCAATACCGGTGTAGATTACAGCGTCTATATTAGTTTGAGGAATGGCAGCTCCCGGAGCATAGGGGAACATATTGATATGATTGATGTCAAACTCGAGAAAAGAGTCAATTGTTTCTTTTGCTGCATCCATGTGCTGATTTACAACTAGTACTTTTGCATGTTCCGGAAGGGAGACGACCTTTTCCAGCGCCTGCCCGGATAAATCTCTTTTTTGAAGGATCAATGCTGTATCAGGAAACTGTTTTTTTACCATGTCTATGGTTCTATGGGAAACCACAGTGGCTTTTGGAGCAAAATCAATATCATGGATTTGCGACGGCAGTATTGATACAAGTTCTAACACATCTTGAAAGTAAGTTTGAATGGAATTAGTCAAAAAATCAAGGATGGTAGCATCATTGATACATATCAGTAATTTCTGTTTTTTATTCTTAATTAGTTCCATATTACAGATCCCTTTCTTTATCCGATCTTTTCCTACAGTATATCTTATTTTCATTAGGTCAGCAAATAAAAAAGACAAAAAGAGACTATAAAGTTCTAAAAATATCTATATTGTTTCTTTCAGCAAAACAAAATAACAGGAATTTTTTCGACAAGGAAAAAG
>CAUEYG010000247.1 GCA_959021945.1 uncultured Eubacteriales bacterium
CAATAAAATAATCTGCAAAGCCTCTGAGAAAATTTCCTTCTCCAAATTGAATGATCTTTTCTATGCCTTCTTCCAATAGAAACCCTTTATAATCTGCATCTCTTACTGCCTGATAACTAATTTTTTTCACCTGAACCTCCTTTAAAACGAAAGCAATACTTTTAATGCTCCTCCATTTTGATCAAAAGTCTGAAAGGCTTCCTCTGCCTGGGAAAAAGGAAATACATGAGTCACCAGCTTTTCATAGGGAATTTTTTTATCTTTAAATAATCCAATCACTTCTAAAAAATCTTCTTTTCTGGCATTCCTGGACCCGTATACCGTTAACTCTTTTTTTTGCAGTATGGTAAAATCAAAATCCAGCGACTTTTTTCCCACTCCAATCTGAACAACCCTTCCTGCAAAGGCTGCTGCATCAATTGCATTTTGGAAAGTTTCAGGCTTACCCACTGCCTCCACTACTGCATCGTAGCCTTTTCCCCAAGTTGTTTTTCCTATTGTTTCTATTAGATCTCCCTTGTTTATGATGTATTGATGGAAATGAAAAGCCTTGGCATATTCCAGCTTGTTTTCTGCAATATCGCATAAATGAACTTCTGCTCCTTGTTGCTTTGCCAATAAACCTGTTGCAATGCCAATTGTTCCGGCTCCTATTATCAGCACTTTTTCTCCTTTTTGAATGTTTGCTTTCTTGATTCCATGGCATCCAATACAAAAGGGCTCTACTAAAGCCAGATATTTTGCCGGAATTCCTTCTCCCCAATAAATCCGATCAACAGGCATCGTAATAAAGCTGCAGAAAGCGCCGTCTCTTTGGGCGCCCATGGTTTGGTTATTTTCACAGCAATTCACAAAACCTCTCTGGCAAGAGTAACATTTTCCGCAATTAAAATAGGGATTTGCTGTTACAATCATTCCTTTCTTTAGTCCCTTGTCATTTTCATCAATTTCAACAATTTCAGCGGAGAATTCATGTCCCGGTATCCGAGGGTAATCCGCATATGCAAAGGTACCTCTGTATGTTCCTAAATCTGAGCCGCAAATACCTTCGTACAACACCTTTAACAAGGCTTCTCCTTTTTTCCTTTTTGGCACAGGTATGTTGTTAATCCTTATTTTCTTTGGCTTTTCTATCTTTATACAATCCAATCTAATCCCTCCTTATGCTGTCAAAATTCTTTATTGAGTTCCTCTATTTTTGTTCCTAGCTTTCTTGCTGCATCTATTTCCTTTATCACAGCTTGCTTCCAATAATGATTCTGCTTGTTTACAGCTCTCTCCATCCTATCCTTTTCTTTTTTGCCATATCTTTCGGAAAAAAGAGAGCGTATTAACAGAAACAAATTTTCATTCCCGTGTTCGATCAAACCAGTTCCCCAGCTTTCTTTAGGAGACCCGGTTACTTGCTGTTCAAAATATTCACAAGTTCTTTGGCTGAAAAAAGCTCCGTAATAATTAAAATCAATCTCCATAAGGAACTCTGCAGCCTCCCGATAATGTGCTGTCTTTACTGCTTTTTGAGCTTTTAGCAAAGCTTTTTTATTAGCAGCATAGCGTTCATGGGGAATGATCATTTGATCATTCCAGTCTAAACGGATAAAGCAATGGTGCAGTTCTCTGTAAATTTCTCTCAGACTTTTGTTTATACGATTTATTTTAGCTTCATCAAATTGGCAAAAGCCTTCTTTATTTGCTTTTTGTATGTTCCTATTTAGCCTTTGGGCGCTTTTTATTGCTTTATGAAATACTTCTTTTTCTTCCAGCTTTTTATCCATAGATTGAAATGCCAATGATAAACGCCTTTGTAAATTTATCGGGCAAATGTTTTTTTCATCTAATTCCATGATAATATGGGCAAACATATGGTGAAACAATTCAAAGGCTTTATCATCAAACCCTGCATCCCAACTGCTGTTTGAACTATGCAGCACCTTTTTATCAGCAATGCATCCATCATAGGCCCCTGCTACAAAGCTGGGGATTCCTGCTCTTGTATAACTAAAATCTTCTGTAGAACAGGTTAAATTTGTGTTCACCTCGATTTGGTAATCTCCTGTATTTCCAAATTTTTCTACGGCTTTACTTACAAAATCATACAGTTCCTGGGTGCACACAATGCAAAATTTAGATTCGCCCTTTACTGCATAAAATCCGTCAAGATTTATCACTGCAAAGCCTGTATCTTTCCATTGAGGCCGAATATTTGTGATCTGCTGATAAGCGCCTGTAGCCCAGTCGTGCTTACAGTCAATCATGCCCCACTCTTCAGCGCCATGAGCCACAAACCGAATGGTCTTTTTTGGTTTATAGCCCGCATCTGTAAATGCTTTGGCTAGTCCCAATGCCCATCCGATTCCCTGCACATCATCAAACACTGTATAAAAATAGGAATCATAATGATTGATTACATAGATAACATCTTCTGTTGTTCCTGGAATATCTCCCCAAACATTGTAGGAGATACCTTCTTCTGTTACACAGCTGTCAACGGTAAGGGAAACGGTAATTTCCTTGTGAACATTTTTTTCAATCTGTTTTTTTAAGTCTTGGCCATCCTTTTTTCCTATGGAAAAAGCAATCATATCAGATGGGCCGCAAAGGTCCTGGGATACTAATACATGTTCTCCCTCTTGTCCAAAGCCCCCTGTATTCATACAAATGATTCCTGCCGCTCCCCGGATTTTCGCTTCATATGCGGGAAAATTCACCCACCATTCTTGGGCTTGATTTATTTCTATGAGAACTAACTTTCCCAAAGGATCAACAGAATCATAGTCCTTTTCTGTTCCTTTTCCTCCAAAGATTATGGGAAATTCTTTTTCCCTGCACTGCAAATTACAAGCATGACCTCCTAATAGCACATCTGATATCTTCCCATCCAGCCCTTTATAAGTGAGCTTTGCTTCTTTTAAGGTCCAGGTATCTGCTGGGAAAGGATCTTTTGTTACATGTTCAAGTCCCGCTGCCTGAAATTGTCTAACCAGATAGTCTGCTGCCCTGTGTTCAGCCGGAGAACCGGATGCCCTCCCTCCTATACTGGGGCAGTCTGTAAATTGTGAGAGTTCCCTCATAATCTTTTTTGAGTAGGAACTGTCAATTTTTTGTTTTATCTCATTTCTATTCATTTCATGCTCCATGAGTTTTGAGAGGAGACAGGATTCTGTCCTGCCTCCTCAGTAATTTATCAGAAAATTTTTGCCGGATCTTTTTTCTTTCCCCATAGGATCAGGATCAATCCTATAACGCCTGATGCAAGGGTAAGATATTTAATTGCTGCAATAAAGGTATCAAAGCTTTCCGGCGAACCATAGCTTTGCGCATATACGGCAGGATCTTCATACCAGGGAAAGAAGAAAACGCCAATCATTCCTAAGATCGCCCACATAACCAGTATTACTCCTGTCCTTGTGATATCTCCCGGAGCCAATCGGGTCTTTTCATTTATTGGATACCTTTTGGAATCAATGAGGGTCATACCGCCATATATTTTTTTAATCATGATGTAAGCCGCCGGACCGCTGATTACACCGATGATACCAAATAAAAAGTAGTCTGTTCCATTTAGATAAAGCGCGATCAATCCAATGATAAAGGGTACGGAACTATATGCGATAAAAATAGGGTCGCTGACCTTTAACTTAAACGGTCCATCAGGATGGGTTTTTCTCACCCTTCTTAAAATTCCGGAAATCTGGGTCAGACTTGAGGCAAAGATGCTCATTGTCACTGTAATAATTACTAACTGTGTAAAGTTAAACTGGCAAATGATAAAAGAGATAATAGCTACACTGAGAACTCCTACATATGGGACGCCTCTCTTTTTATCACACTTTACTAAAAATTTAGGGCATAAGTGATCTGCAGCCATTACAAAGAACCCTCTGGAAGTAGACGCAATATATCCATTAAATAAGGATACATTTGACAGCACTGCTACGATGAGAAAAAATCCAAAGAAAATAGGTCCGCCGTACTCTCTTGCAACATCAATATATGAAATTCCTTCTGAGCCCCAGTTTTCCCACTGGCCGATTGATGAAAGACCGGCTGTTGTAGGAATAATATAAGTTAATATGATCAAAGGAATTGCAATCATCAGCGCTTTTGGAATAATTTGCGGTCTTTCCAATTCTTCACTCATAATTGACATAGCT
>CAUEYG010000248.1 GCA_959021945.1 uncultured Eubacteriales bacterium
TTCCGGAACAGCCCGCATCATCAGAACTTTCACTCCATTTCCCACAAAGCATCGAACCTCTTCTAAGGTTCTGGAGGGATATCCACCATGAGCAAGTCCTGCATTTACAGCGTCTGCCAAATCTTCCAAAGTATTAAGTAATGTTCCATCCATATCAAAAATAATCGTATCAATCATTTCTCCCACCTCCGTTTGTCATTTTACCATTAGAATGACCTGGGCACAACTGCCTAACTATATTCCTTGACCTTTCATTTTCATATGTGTTATACTGAATAAAGTCCGATTTCATACTTTATTCAGCAATATAACCATCCCGGCAGCAGGCTCTCTGTTTGTCATCTATACAACCTATTGCCTGATGAAAAGGAGGCATCCTATGACACGAAAAACTGATATTTTACGGTATTACAAATTTTGGTTCAATATGGAGATGCTTTATGAGGAATGGGCCAAAAAGCAAGGGCTTACTTCCAAAAGCCTCTTTGTCTTGTACACCATTCACGACAACCCGCAGATCTGCACACAGCATCTTATCAGCGAGACGCTGCTCCTTCCAAAACAAACAGTAAACAGTATATTAGCTGGTTTTGAGTCTGCAGGATATGTAACTAAGGCCCCTTCTGCATTTGACAGGCGCAGCAAAATCATTCAATTCACATCACAGGGAGCACAGTATGCTGACAAGATTCTTTCAAAGCTGCATGAATTTGAAGAGAACGCCCTTTACAATATGAGCGCTGAGGAACGGTCTAATATGCTGGATAATTGTGAAAAATTTTTAAGTTTATTACAACATGAATTTTCTGGAAAGGAGAAACCATAATATGTCATATCTTTACCTTGCTCTTGCTGTAGCCGGAGAATTAGTAGGGACTACCTTTTTAAAATATTCCGAAGGCTTCACAAAGCTGGCACCTTCCATTATAACGATTCTCGCCTATGGGGTCTGCTTTTTCTTATTTTCCAAAGCCCTTTTAAACATCAATCTGAGCATTGCCTATGCCACTTGGTGCGGGGTAGGAATTGTAGCAGCCACTTTGCTGTCTGTTTTCCTGTTCAAGGAACACCTGAGCGGCATTGGCGTTATAGGGATTCTATTTGTACTGGTTGGCGTGATCCTTTTAAATCTTTTCAGCAGCTCCCATTAAAGAAGAAAAACTGGCCCCAATCCTTAGTGCTTTGTGCTAACATTTGGAGGCCAGTTGATTTTCAGTGAACCTATTTTCATTTTTTCCTATTATTTGGCTGCGCCGGCCATGCGGTCATAGAGCTCTGGATAATGCTTTTTCAACCTAATAGGCACTAACTCTGTATCAGTAAAGCCATGACTGCTATTTCCTGTAACTTTCACCTGTCCGTCAGCCTTTCCAATCACTTCATACCCCAGATAAACCGATGCTCCCTTTAATTTTTCAACCCAAGAACGGATGATCACCACTTCATCAAAAACGCAGGGCGTTTTATAGCTGCAATTAACAGAAATGACAGGCATCCAGATTCCCAGCCGTTCCAGTTCTGAATAAGGATAGCCGATTGCACGGAGCAAATCATTTCTTCCTATTTCAAACCAGCGAATATAATTAGAATGGTGGACGATTGCCATGGCATCTGTCTCTGCATAGCCTACGCGATGTTCGATTTCAAATTTTCTCATTGTCAAGTTCCTCCTCTGCTATCAAAATAAATCCTTTTGTCTACAATTTATTTGCCAGTTCTTCTATCTTTCGAAACCGATTATTAAGCCCCGACTTTTTCATTGGTGGTTCCATCATATCCGCCAGCTCCTGCAATGTGGCTTCCGGATGATCAAGACGCAGCAGGGCTGCTTGGTACAGTTTGTCCGGCAAAAATCGCAGGCCTCTTGTCTCTTGTATTTTTCGAATCCAGCAAAGCTGCTTTTCCGCAGCTTTCAAGGTCTTATCAATATTTGCATTATCACAGTTGTTAATTCGATTGGCCTTATTTCGGATTTCCTTTGTAATTCTCACATCTTCAAAAGCAAAGATCTGTGTGTGCGCCCCCATAATCGCCAAAATATCAAGGATTTGCTCAGCTTCCTTTACATACACTGCATAATTCTTCTTTCTGACCAAGATCTTAGCATGCAGATCAACAAAGCTATTAATCAATTTTTTTACGTCATTGGCCAAAATCTGGCTGCTGCAGTTAAACTCAATGTGATATGCTTTTTCCGGATCTGTGATGGTTCCTGACGCAAGAAAAATCCCGCGAAGATATGCTTTTCTGCAGCATTTCGTCTTAATCAGCCCTTCATAGATACCGTCGCTAATATAATTCATGCCTTCTTTGATCATGAGAATCCCTGTTTCACGAAGAATTTGCTCGCTTAGCTCTTCCGGTCCAATCGTAAGAAGATAGACGTGTCCCTTTTTTAAGGTGTTCCCTTGGCCAACTTCCAAAGCCGTATCCACGCCAAAATAATCCTTTATCATTTTCTTATAATGGCGTGCTGCCGCAGGGTTTTCTGTCGCTGTGACAATACGGAATTTTCCGCCTCCAATTAACCGAATACTGCCGCACATACGGATAAAACCAGCGATTTCAGCCAGCATACAGCATTTCTTTTCCGGCGTTACATGAGCCAGTTCATTTTTTGTATCCATAGAAAATGACATAAAAACCACCTTTTCCTGCTTTTCGCCTTACCGCTACAAATCTCTGTGCTCAACGGTCAGCCGTTTCCCTTTCAGCCTTAGCCTTTCCGCCATTTCATTCGCTGTAGCCACAGACCGATGCTGGCCTCCCGTACATCCAAAGGCCAGATTCAAATTGTACTTTCCCTCTCGCATATAAGAAGGAATCAAATCTAAAATAAGCATTTCCGCTCTGTCCAAAAAATCTTTAGTTACTTCCTGCTTGATGACATAGTCCTTTACCTTTTTGTTATTTCCTGTCAGCGGACGCAGAGACTTTACATAATAAGGGTTTGGAATAAAGCGCATATCAAACACCATATCCGCTCCCAATGGAATTCCCCGTTTGTATCCAAAGGACATAACATTAATCACAAAGGTTTTTTCACTTTCCCCGGAAGTAATAAGATCTTTTACCTCCTGCCACAGGCGGGCCACCTTCATATTAGAAGTATCAATAATATAGTCAGCCCGGGAACGCAAATTCTCCAGCATAGCAGTTTCCCGGTTCAGCCCTTCCAAGGTGCTTTCTCCATTGGACAAGGGATGCTGCCTCCTGCTTTCATTAAAACGACGAATTAGCACCCGCTCCGATGCCTCCAAATATAAAATCTTATAATCAATGCCGTTGGCTTCCAGATCTTCCAAAGCTTTTTCCATATCTGCAAATAACTCGCCGCCTCTTACATCTACGGCAAAGGCAGCTTTTTCAATTGGCGTAGATTCCCCTGCTGCAAGCTGAACAAAACTTTTAATCAGCGCAGGAGGCATATTATCTACACAGTAGTACCCTAAATCTTCCAGACAGTTCATTGCCTGAGTTTTTCCTGCTCCCGACAGCCCGGTCACAATTACTGTATTCATTTTATCTCCCTTAAATTTACAATTCTGCTAAGATCCAGCCCTGCTTCCTGAGCCCTCTGTAGTCCCCCTTCAAAGTCACCAATTCTGCCGGGCACATGAGCATCGCTGCTAATAATAAATTGAGCCTCTGCCTTAGCAGCGATTTTAATTTCCTCCACAGTCAGATGCGGATGCCATGTACTGATTTCCATCAAAGTATCGGTATCAGCACAAGCTTCTGCAATAGGCAGCATATCAAAGGGACCCTTGTCCCCAGGATGGGTAAGAATTGCAATATCATTCTCATACAAGGCTTTAATGACCATATCTGTATTTTTTGTTTTCAAACGTTTTTCTCCCAAAGTCAAGCCATGGCTCCATACCCAGTTTGAAATGCAGTATGCCCTGGGCAGGCCATAATGATAGCCCGCAATGACAAAATCATACTGAGGATATTCTTCCGGTGTAACATCCAAATGATTTCCTGACTTGATAATATTAGCCTCCACGCTGAGGTGAATCTTAATCTGGGTATATTTCCGGTTCAATGCTTCGATTTCTTTGCGCATAATTGGCACTGCACTGCGTTTTATCCCGTAAAAAAGGTGCCCCGGTCCATGGTCAGTAATGGCTATGTGAGTCAGACCTCTTGC
>CAUEYG010000249.1 GCA_959021945.1 uncultured Eubacteriales bacterium
GAGGTATTGAGCCAGTAAAAGTGCCTGTTTTATCTTTCCCAGGAAAGGTAGAGCAGGCACTTTTTTCATATCTAAACTTAGAAAGAAATGAGGTGAAATCATGAATACACAGATTATTGCCATAGCCAACCAAAAAGGTGGTGTCGGCAAAACAACCACTTGTGCCAATCTTGGAATTGGTCTGGCTCAGTCTGGGAAGAAAGTCCTTCTGATTGACGGAGACCCACAGGGAAGCCTGACCATCAGCTTGGGCAATCCCCAACCTGACAAGCTGCCCTTTACACTGTCAGACGCTATGGGCCGTATTTTGATGGATGAACCAATTCGTCCCGGCGAGGGTATCCTGCACCACCCTGAGGGCGTAGACCTGATGCCTGCGGACATCCAGCTATCTGGTATGGAGGTATCTCTGGTAAACGCTATGAGCCGAGAAACCATTCTGCGACAATATCTGGACACGCTGAAGGGGCAATACTCTCATATCCTTATTGATTGCCAGCCCTCCCTGGGTATGCTTACGGTCAATGCACTGGCTGCCGCTAATAGGGTTATAATCCCCGTCCAGGCAGAGTATCTTCCCGCTAAAGGTTTGGAGCAGCTTTTGCAAACTATCAATAAGGTTCGCAGACAAATCAATCCCAAGCTGCAAATTGATGGGATTCTGCTGACGATGGTAGACAGCCGAACCAATTTTGCCAAAGAAATCTCCGCTCTCCTGCACGAAACCTATGGCAGTAAGATCAAGGTGTTTACATCAGAAATTCCTCATTCTGTCAGGGCTAAAGAAATCAGTGCTGAAGGAAAAAGCATTTATGCCCATGATCCTAATGGCAAAGTGGCTGAGGGCTACAAAAATCTGACGAAGGAGGTATTGAAACTTGAAAAGCAGCGCGAAAAAAATAGAGCTGGCCTCAGTAGATGACCTGTTTTCTACTGAAGAAAGTCGGCAAGACGAGCAACTGGAAAAAATTCAGGAAATTCCCCTATCTGAACTGCATCCGTTCAAGGATCACCCCTTCAAGGTCAAGGATGATGATGCAATGATAGAAACCGCAGACAGCATCAAAAAGTATGGTGTGTTGGTTCCTGCGATTGCCAGACCACTGCCTGATGGCGGTTATGAGCTGGTAGCCGGTCACAGACGCCGCAGAGCCAGCGAATTGGCCGGAAAAGAAACCATGCCTGTCATTGTGCGCGACTTGGATGACGATGCTGCCACAATTATTATGGTTGACAGCAATTTGCAGCGAGAAAATCTGCTCCCCAGTGAAAGGGCCTTTGCCTACAAAATGAAGCTGGAAGCCATTAAACATCAAGGAGCAAGAACAGACCTGACTTCTGTTCAAGTTGAACAGAAGTTGAGCGCCAGAGACCAGGTGGCAAAAGAAGCCGGTGAACGAAGCGGTATCCAGGTAATGCGATATGTTCGTTTGACTGAGCTGATTCCAGAGCTTTTGGATATGGTGGATGAAAAGAAAATCGCATTTAATCCAGCCTACGAACTCTCTTTTTTGAAACCGGACGAACAGCAAATGCTGGTGGAAACAATGGACTATGAGCAGGCTACCCCTTCTCTCTCTCAGGCTCAGCGAATGAAAAAGTTCAGCCAGGAAGGGAAATTGTCAGAAGATGTGATGCTTGCCATCATGTCAGAGGAAAAAAAGGGTGATCTGGATAAAGTGACCTTGAGCAGCGATACCTTGCGAAAGTATTTCCCCAAAAGCTATACACCGGCCAAAATGCAGGAAACCATTATTAAACTGCTGGAACAATGGCAGAAAAAACGCCAACGAGATCAGGAACGATGAAGGGAGAGCCTATGAAAGATATTGCAGCAAGGGAACTGAAAGGCCACAACATTCTTGCAGTGGAGCGATTTTGGGACAGCACTTTCTGGATGATTGAGTTTACTGTCTTGCGCCCTACTGCTTATGGAGAACCTGGTGACGAAATGAGGCTTTTTCTCACAGAGGACGGGTATCAGTCAGCTCTGCAAAGCCAGCAGCGTCGAGAAATCAAAATTAAGAGATATGCTCATGTTATTGAGGGGCATATCATCGACTTCAAGCCTAAAAAACACCGTCGTTCATAACCGATACAACGAAAGGAAAGGAATGAATATGTGTACTGTAAGAGAAATCCGAGAAGCTATTCAAGAAGATTGCCGCTCACAGCGTGATATGGAATCCACCGAGATTGACCGTGTTTTTCAAACCTTACCATTTTCTCAGGAAAGGGATCTGTTTGATAAACCACCAATGCCAAAACGCCCCTACCGACGCAAGAAAAAAGATACAGACAGACCCTAACCGCTGCCACAATTCTCTTATGAATTGCGGCTTTTTTCATACCTGAGAAATGAAAGGAGTGAAGTAAATGGCTGTTTTTCGTGTAGAACGCACTGGCGATTACACGGTTATGAGCAATTTCCATCTAAAGGATAAACGGCTTTCTTTGAAGGCAAAGGGTCTCTTGTCGCAGATGTTATCTCTGCCAGATGACTGGGATTATACGCTGTCAGGACTCAGCTATATCAATCGAGAAAGCAAAGATGCAATCCGCTCTGCTGTCAATGAGCTTGAAACAGCCGGATACATTCGGCGCAGACAGACAACTGATGCTTCTGGTAAATTCGCAGCCAATGAGTATACCATTTTTGAGCGTCCCATCGAGGGAGAACCGATGTTGGATAAGCCGTCGTCGGAAAACCCGATAACGGTAAACCCGTCAGCGGTAAATCCGTTACCGGAAAATCCAACACAATTAAATACTAAGAAATCAAATACCCAAAAACAAAATACTCATGGATCAAATACCGATTCCATTCCCTTCCGGGAAACAGCGGCGGCAATACCGCCGGAACGGAAAGGAAGGGATGCGATGTCTGTCACAGAGATAGAAAATTATCGGGAATTGATTTTGGAGAATATCGAGTATGACTGTCTGAAGCAGCGTTATCCTCTCTACCTGGATGACCTGAATGAGATCGTAGAGCTGTTGGTAGAAACGGTCTGTGCCAAACGAAAGACCACCCGGATCTCTGGGGCAGACTTCCCTCACGAGATCGTGCGTTCCCGTTTTTTGAAACTGGACAGCTCCCACATCGAGTTTGTCATGGACTGTCTGCAAAAGAACACCACCCAGGTACGCAACATCAAGCAGTACCTGCTTGCAGTGCTGTTCAACGCTCCTACCACCATGAATAACCACTACACTTCACTGGTAAATCACGATATGCACGCAGGCGGCTGGTAATCAGCCGCTTTTGTATTACACCAAAGGAGGCACAGCATGAATCAGATTGAAATTTTCAATAGTCCAGAGTTTGGAAGCATTCGAATAGTCGAGGAAAATGGGAAATACCTGTTCTGCGGCGCTGATGTTGCAAAATCGCTGGGATACAAAGATACAGTAAACGCCCTAAAGACACATTGCAGAGAAGATGGGGTGGCGTTTTACCACCTCACCGATAATTTGGGGCGTGAACAGAAAGCTAAATTCATCAGTGAAGGAAATCTGTATCGTTTGATTGTCCACAGTAAATTGCCATCAGCAGAACGATTTGAGCAATGGGTCTTTGACGAGGTTCTTCCTACCATTCGCAAGCACGGGGCCTATCTCACAAAAGAAAAGCTATGGGAAGTAGCTACTTCACCGGAGGCGCTGCTCAAGCTCTGCTCGGATCTTCTGGCTGAGCGAGAGGAGAATGTATCTCTGCGCATAGCAAACGCACAGCTGGAGGGTAAAGCCGCTTTCTATGACCTGTTCATTGATTTGGAGCATAGCACCAATCTCAGAACTACTGCCAAAGAGCTTGATGTACCGGAACGCCGCTTTGTCCGATTTCTTCTGGAAAAGCGTTTTGTGTACCGCACTGCGTCCGGCAATGTACTGCCCTATGCAAAGCCAGCCAATGAAGGGCTGTTTTGTGTAAAGGACTACTGCAATCACGGACATACCGGTTCTTATACGCTGATAACACCGCAAGGCAAGCTGTATTTTGCCGAACTGCGAGACAGTATCCTGATGGTGATATGATAAATCACTATTTTCTCCGGCGGCTGGTGTCCCGCCTTAGAAAGAAGTGCACCACCCCTGCACATTTTGTGGAAAGGAGGCGATGAAAATGCAGGAAGAAGT
>CAUEYG010000250.1 GCA_959021945.1 uncultured Eubacteriales bacterium
AGGGACGCCATGACAGGGACCGGGCAGCTTCCCAAATTTGAAGACGACATGTTCCATGTGCCGGCAAAAGACTTTTTCTTAATCCCTACGGCAGAGGTGCCGGTCACAAACTTGCGAATGAATGAGATTCTAAGTTATGAAGACCTTCCTGTATATTACACTGCATATACGCCTTGTTTCCGTAAAGAAGCAGGTTCTGCAGGCAGAGATACAAGGGGACTGATTCGTCAGCACCAGTTCAACAAAGTGGAGCTGGTAAAATTTGTACACCCTGATGAATCTTACAAAGAACTGGAACTTTTGACTGCGGCAGCAGAAGAAGTGCTCAAGCGCTTGGAAATCCCTTATCGTGTAGTAAGGCTTTCCACAGGAGACCTAGGATTTTCCTCTGCTATGACCTACGATATTGAGGTTTGGATGCCGAGCTACGGAAGATATGTGGAAATATCATCCTGCAGCAATTTTGAAAGTTTCCAGGCAAGACGGGGAAATATTCGTTTCCGTCCAAAGGAAAAAGGAAAGCCGGAATTTGTTCATACCCTCAACGGCTCGGGCCTTGCAGTAGGCAGAACAGTAGCCGCTATCCTGGAAAACTACCAGCAGGCTGACGGTTCTGTTGTGATACCGGAAGCTTTGCGGCCATACATGGGTGTTGATAAAATTACAAAGAAAGAAATGAAATAGAGGAGAACCCAGGATTATGACGTTTAAATTAAGACAATATATTGAACCGGACTTTACAAAGGAGCAGTTTGAACGTGCGCCGGATGCTGTGCTGCGCTTTGCACCAAAGGATATGACAGCTCCGGAAAACTTTCATGCTACATCCATTTTCCCGGAGTACTTTAAAATCGAAGGCAAGTGGATTTTGGCCGAAGAATCCAGAATGGACTGTGTGGCTGTTTATGAAAACGGAAAAATTCACGTCAGAGAATTTCGAAATGTCAAGCAGGGAGATAAAGTGGTAGTGGGAAGAACGGAAAACTGCGAAGACGGTATTTATGTACACGCAGGCTGCTTTGCACAGGAGGAAAACAAAGACGAACCTTTTTCCTTCCGGCAGAGCAGGAGCCGCGAGACTGCATTTTCCTACGATTATGAACAGCTGTATGAGCTGCTCCGCCATGAAAAAAAACAGGGTTATGTAGTCTGGGTGTTAGGCCCTGCCTGTGCCTTTGATGCAGAGGCCAGAGAAGCCTTTTCAAAACTGATTGCCAATGGCTATGTGGACGCTCTGTTAGCAGGAAATGCTCTGGCCACTCACGATCTGGAAGCCGGACTTTTGGGCACAGCTCTGGGACAAGATGTAAGGACTCAGAAACCCCATTTTAACGGCCACTATAACCACATTGATACCATTAACAAGGTAAACCTTCACGGCTCCATTCCAGCCTTTCTTGAAAAGGAACATGTAAAGGACGGGATCATGTACAGCTGTGTAAAGCATGATGTGCCTTTTGTGCTCAACGGCTCCCTGCGGGATGATGGACCTCTTCCTGAAGTCTACGAGCATACATATGTAGGGCAGGATGCTGTGCGGGATCATGTGAGAAAAGCCACTACCGTTATAGGCATGGCTACAGTGCTGCATACCATTGCCACAGGAAATATGACGCCTAACTTTCGCGTGATGCCTGATGGAACCATCAGACAGATTTATTTTTATACCATCGACACATCAGAGTTTGCTGTAAATAAGCTGGGAGACAGAGGCAGTCTGGCGGCAAGAGGAATCGTTACAAATGTGCAGGATTTTGTGTGCAACCTTGCAAAGGGATTAAAGCTATAGGAGAAAAGAGCAAATGATTTCAGAAAAAATGAAGCCTTTGATGGCCAACAATTCGGCCATACGGACGATGTTCGAAGAGGGCGATAAAATGAGAGCAAAATACGGGAGGGAAAATGTCTTTGACTTTAGCCTGGGCAATCCTGATGCACCTACCCCTCCTCAGGTAAACCAGGCTATTAAACAGATTGTAGAGGAAGAGCCTGACTCGATTTTGCATGGATATATGAGCAACGCCGGATTTGAAGATGTGAGAGAAACCATTGCACAGCATATCAACAAAACCCAGGGAACCGGCTTTAGCAGCAAGAATATTTTAATGACAGTGGGGGCTGCCAGCGGTTTGAATGTAGCCCTGAAAACAATTTTAAATCCGGGAGAAGAGGTGGTGATCTTTGCTCCTTACTTTTTGGAATATAATTGGTATGTCAATAATTATGACGGTGTTGTCGTTCAGGCGGCCACAGACAGGGAAACCTTCCAGCCGGACCTGAAAGCCTTTGAAAATTCCATTACAGAGCGGACCAGGGCCGTACTCATCAATTCCCCACACAACCCTACAGGCGTTGTTTATTCAGAGGAAACCATCCAGGGCATCGGGAAAATACTGGAACAGAAACAAAAAGAGCTGAACAGGACCATCTTTATCATCGCCGATGAGCCGTACCGGGAACTGGCCTATGATGGGATCAAAGTGCCTTATGTGACAAAGTATTACGCTAATACCATTGTAGCTTATTCCTACAGCAAATCTCTGTCCCTTCCCGGAGAACGGATCGGATACCTGGTGATTCCTGATGAGCTGGAAGAAAGCGAGCTGGTCTTTGATACAGCATCTAACGCAAACCGCATCATTGGCTGCGTAAATGCACCGTCTCTGCAGCAAAAGCTGATTGCAAAATGTGTAGATGCAAAGGTGGATTTGAATTATTATGACAAAAACAGAAAAGCCCTCTACCAAGGGCTGAAAGACTGCGGATTTCAATGTATTTTACCTCAAGGGGCCTTTTATCTCTTTGTGAAATCACCGGTACAGGATGAAAATGAGTTTTGCCGGGCAGCAAAGAAATACAATATCCTCATGGTTCCGGGCAGTGCTTTTGCCGGTCCGGGATATGTGAGATTGGCGTACTGCGTTTCTTATGAAACCATCGTAAATTCCCTTCCGGGCTTTAAAAAGCTGGCTGCAGAATATGGACTGTAGAGGAGCAATAAAAAAAGCAAATACAGCAAGCTTATACATAAAAAGGAATTGACAAACAATTGACAATTTGCTGCCGGTTACGTTATAATAATCGATAGCAACATATGAAATGAATAACTCCGAATCTTCGTGCGACACTTTGTGCCGGCGGGGACGTTAGGGTAATAAGAGTGATTTTATTGCCTGCCATTGTGCAAAGGAGAGTCTGAAAGCTGCTTAGGCGGCGGAGACTTTACTTTGCATTTTTTATTTTATGAATCATGTGAAAGGGAGAGAAGGTAAATGAAGCGACTGAAGTTTACAAAAGAAAAGTGTATTGGCTGTCAGCTTTGCGCACAGGTCTGCTCAGCCATGAAGGAAGGCGAATATATTCCTTCCAAAGCAAGAATTGCCATTGAAACATGCTATGAAGAAGGCAATCTAAAATATCTGGACCATTTTTGTATTTTATGCGGAATGTGTGTAAAAGCATGCCCCGTAGATGCCATCAAGCTGGGAGACTACATAGAAGTGGATATGGACATGTGCATCGGCTGCGGAGCATGTGCTGATAAATGTCCGAAACATGTTGTGAAAATCAGAGACGAAAAAGCCTACATCTGCGATACCTGCAAAGGCGATCCAACGTGTGTAAAAACATGTCCGCAGAACGCGCTGACATTTGAGTAGAGAGGGGGATAATTATGACAATGCTTGGATATCAAAACAAAGTACTGCGAATTGATCTGACGAAAAAAGGCGTATCCTTTGAACCGCTTCGCATGGATTTTGCCAGAAAATATGTAGGCTCAAAGGGGCTTGCAATCCGTTATATGTATGAAGAACTAAAACCGGGAATTGATCCTCTGGGGCCGGAAAACAAGCTCTTCCTGACCACAGGACCTTTGACAGGTACACCGGTTCCCTGCTCCGGTAAGCTTTCCGTAGCAGCCAAATCACCGGCAACAGGAACGATGAATGACTGCTCCATCGGAGGCCATGTGGGCATCCGCCTCAAGTTTGCCGGCTACGACATGGCCATCTTTGAAGGGAAATTAAAAGAGCCTGGATACGTGCTCATTGACGATGGAAAGATTCGTTTCCTAGATGCAACCGATCTGTGGGGACTGGGCTCTCACGAAACAGAAAAAATTCTAGCC
>CAUEYG010000251.1 GCA_959021945.1 uncultured Eubacteriales bacterium
AATAAAAAAGTGTGCAAGACGGAATCAAAGATTCCTTTGCACACTTTTTTATTTTAATCCATCAAAGAGGACTTGTCAATATGTAAAGCTCCAACAATGTGTTTTTTGGTACGAACAAATTATTTCCTCTTGTAAAATCCTATATTATTTGTTAGAATAGAAAAAACAAAAAAATAGGGAGAAAAATGCATGGTAAAGAAAAAAATCAACATAGAAGAAGTCACCGCTTTAACACAAGAATTATTTCATGCCCATTATGCAGGGGATTTGGATCAGTGGTTTTCCTATCTCTGCACAGACAGTATCTATTTGGGTACAGGAGAACCCATGCTGTTTGGCGGCAATGCAATACGAGAACATTTCAAAGGATTTGAAGGCAAACCGGTGGATATCATACATGAAGAATATTTTCCGGTTCCATTAGGCGATCAGGCAGCTCAGGTTTGCGGAGAAATCATTGTACAAAATCAAAACGGCTTATTTCGAATTATCAACCATTTTACCATAGGTTATCGCATCATTGGGGGCGAAGTAAAAATGGTCCTTCAGCATAATTCCTATGAATATATAAAGCAGACAGAACATGGAGAGAGCGATACAATGAAATGGGATATCAACACCACGCAATTTATCCGAAATCTCTTATTAGAGAAACCTCCCCAAAAGCGTATCCCAATACGAAGCGGGAGACAAATGCTATTCGTCAATCCCTATATGATTTTGTATGTGCAGAGTCATAAGAAACGAACAGATCTTATCTGCGTAGACAAGGTAATTTCCTGCAACAGCCCTATTGGAGAACTTGCAAAGGAATTGCCGGAAGTCTTTTATCCCCTGCACCGGGGATATTTGGTAAATACCTTGTATATCGTTGCTGTTCGGCGTTTTGAAGCAGAGTTGATTTCGGGCATTACGATTCCGATTCCTGCAATTCCATATACAAAGATCAAACAGGACTTACAGCAAATCATACAGGATTAAACAAGCCGCCTGAACTTAAGAGCGCTCCAGCCTTATTGCCACGACTTCCGGCCTGTTGTTGATTCTAAAAGGAAACAGACTATTTCCAAGGCCCCGGCTGACAACCATGTTGGTTTTCCCCCTTACATATTTGCCTTCTGTGTATTGGGGGAAAAGCCCTGGTGCGGCGCAATGATACCTCTACCTCCTGCGAAGGGCAGACGTATCTGCCCTCCGTGGGCATGACCGCAGAGAGCAAGGTCCACCTGCATCTCTGCATAGACAGAAAACAATTCCGGTCTGTGACATAGGACAATGGTATAAGGGCTTTCCCCTTCGGTCAGAAGGCGAATCTGGCCTTTCACATTGTCCGCCTCTTCTTGGTCCGGAGAAAAGGCCGGATCTTCCACTCCAATGAGACGGATATGCTGCCCCTCCTTCTCCAGGTTCGCAGCTTCACAGCGCAGTACAGCAGCTCCGGCCTGGCGAATTCTTATCTGCAGCTGATCAAAATTAGAAAGTCTGGATTCATGATTTCCCGGGGCATAGTAAACCGGGGCTATTGCTGACACCTTTTTTATAAAATCCACAGCAACCTCTGCATCCGTCCTGCGTGAGTCGATTAAATCTCCGGTAACAGCAATCAAGTCAGGCTTTATACCTTGAATCAAATCGATCAGCTCACTGTTTTCTTGTCCAAAAACGGTATTGTGAAGATCCGAAATATGGGCGATTCGATAGCCGGAAAAAGCAGGGGGCAGTCTCCGACTCTTAATTGTAAGTTCTGTTTTCATCAGTCCTAAATTGCATTTCACTCTTTTTTCCTCCTATCCGGCAGATTTACAAGTATAATGCCCAAGCTCACACAAAGAAGCGAGGATAAATTTTTTACCGAAAAAAGATTTTCACCCAGGAATATGGATGAAAGCAGTGTTCCAAATATAGGAATGCTAAAGCCAAAGATGGCTACCTTTCCCACTGGATTGTATTTGAGCAAAGCCGTCCACAGGCTGAACCCAACTGCTGACAGCAAAGCCATATATAGCAGCAGGACAATGGATCTTTTGTCAAACCCGGTAATAGAACCTCCGCTTCCAAAGCCAATCATTACCAACAGCAGCCCGCCGAAGAGCAATTGATAGGCGGTAATAGCCATAGGGCCGGCTCTGCGGGCAATTAGTTTCATCAATACAGAGCATACCCCGTATACAGTAGTGCAGAACAAGATCATCCCCTCTCCCAAAAGAGAAAATCCGCCGGAAAGTCCTCCTATATTGATTAATAGGATTCCCAGAAATCCTAACAAACATCCTACCCCTTTTTTCCAGTTAAGCCTTTCTCCCTTTATTGTAAAATGAGCAACCAAAATGGAAATAAAAGCACTGGAAGCATTAATGATGGAGCCTTTTGTTCCCGTTACATGGCTCATTCCAATATAAAAGCAAACATACTGCAGTGTGGTCTGCAAAAAACCAATTCCCATCACATGAGGAATCAACTTTTTCTGCACGGAAATTATCTTTTTTTCCCATGCACATGCTGCCAAAAATGTAAGAACGCCCGCCAGGAAAAAGCGATAGCCGGCAAAGAGGATTTGGCTTGATGCAGTTTGAATATTCAGCCATTCATATCCAAGCTTTACACAGGGAAAAGCGCTGCCCCATAAGGCGCAGCACAATAACGCTAATATACATCTTACTGTCGGTATCTCCAAAGTGTGTTTCATTTTCCTCCTAAACGCCAATTAATTCTTTCACAAAAGCATTCGCCGGTTTTTCCCGAATTGTTTCCGGAGTGTCCAGCTGTATGATGCTTCCCTGATCCATGACCAAAACCCGGTCTCCCAGCTTCATGGCCTCCCGAATATCATGGGTAATGAAAACAATGGTAATTCCCAATTGCTTGTGAATCCTGAGGATTTCCTCCTGCATCGCCTGTTTTGTAATTTCATCTAAAGCTCCAAAAGGTTCATCCATCAGGAGAATCTTGGCATCAGCAGCCAGGGCTCTTGCGATTCCTACTCTCTGCTGCTGCCCTCCTGACAGCTCCGCCGGATAACGGTTTAGCATATCTTCTTCCAGGCCTACTGTTTTTATCAGTTTGAGAGCCAATTTATGATTTTCAGCCTTATCCTTTTTGCCGCTGATAACAGGTACGTATGTAATGTTTTTTTCAACTGTCATATGTGGAAACAGGCCTTTATTCTGAATCACATATCCGATTTTTCGTCTGAGCGCAATGATATCTCCCTGGTTGATATCTTGACCTTCCACAATAATGTGCCCCTTGTCGGGGCGGTGCAGGCCATTGATGCTCTTTAGCATCGTGGTCTTGCCGCACCCGGAACGCCCGATAACAGTAAGGAACTCCCCTTCTCTGACGGAAAGGGTGAAATCTTTCAGCACTGGCTTTCCCCCAAAGCTTTTCGTAACATGCTCCAGTCTGATCATCTCCATAGTACTATTCCTCAAGCAGTCCTTTGGAAACTAAGAAAGCTTTTGCTACGTCTGCATCTTCTTTTCCTTGATTTTCTACTTGGTCATTGAGCTTTGCCATTTCTTGGTCTGTCAGGATTCCATCCATCAGCATGAGGGTTTCTTCCAGCTCTGGGTATTTTTCTAAGGCATCTTCTCTCACAACTGTGGAGCAAAAGTAATTTGCCTGATAGTGCTGATCGTCTTCAAGGACTTTTACCGTATCCTTGCTTAGCTGGGCATCTGTCGTAAACCCATTTGTCACGTCAATATCGCCTTTTTGCAGTGCTTGATATTTTAATCCAATGTCAATATCTTTCACATCTTTAAAGTCATAGTTGTATGCCTTGCACAGAGCATCAAAGCCGTCTTCCCGCTCAATATAATCGGGATTTCCACCAAATATCAGCTTGTCTGATACTTTTGTCAGATCTGATCCTGTTTTCAGGTTATACTGGTCTGCCACTTTACTATTTACTGCAATGGCAAAAGTATTATTAAAGCCGTAGAGGCCAACCCATGTCATGCCAAATTTTTCACTATATTCGGATTTAAGCTTTTCAAACATCTCTTCATCACTGACTCCTTTTGAGTCGTGCTCCAGCACCATCATCCAGCCGCTGGAGGTGTATTCAGGGTAAAGGTCAAATTCCCCTTTTTCCATGGCAGGCTGAATATTGCTG
>CAUEYG010000252.1 GCA_959021945.1 uncultured Eubacteriales bacterium
TGTTCATCAGGTAAATATTGTGTTCCACTGCCATATATTTAAACCGTTCTATTGTGTCTAAAGGCGACAGAAGGGTCGTGTCCCTTTGCTCAGGGGGAGCCGGCCTATTGCAGGCAAGGTCTGTACTGACGCCTTTGCTGATCATATAGTCTTCAAAGTCTTTTAGTTTGGCATATACTTTTTTATAACGCTGGGTCTTTTTTTCATCCACATTATCCAATTTGCCCAATATCACATCAAAAGCCTCTGCCAGCGTATAAAAATGCGTGATTTCTTCCCCATCTTGATTGCGGCTGCTCTTTACCCGAAAATCGGAATAAATCAGAATCAAGGACTCCACAGACAAGTTCTCCAGCTCCAAGTCCCAAGTGGAATGGTTGCTGGCAATATGGGCAATCAGCGGCATATCGTTTCGTTTTAAAAATTGGTCTGTATAATAATAATGAAGGTATGGAATTCGCTTTGCCTCCTCACCTTTGCAGCCATATTTTCCAATATCATGTCCTGCAGCAGCTCCCGAAACCAGGGCCAAATCCACCGGTACCTGAACAGCTGCCAGCTGTCTTGCCACATGCAAAGCTACAAAATGAACACCGCAGATATGACCTACTGTATTGTAAGGGGTGATTTCTTTTCCAATCCGCATGAATTCTAATAAATAAAAGTTCCTGCAATAATCGGTAAATTTCAGATATTCCTCTCTGGCCGGGCAATCTGCGATTTCCCCTTCTTCTAAAAAATCCATATTCCAAACAGGAGAAAACCCATCCGTCTTCCTCTGGTATGCAAACAGGGTCCTGAGCGTTTCCAGGAAAAACAGCCGCCCCGGCCAAAATCCGGACTCTTCCTCTTGAGGATGGTTATCCGGAAACAGTTCTTGTATGGTAACTTCATAAATATAATGCAGCCACCCTTGCTTTGGGGTCGGGGACAGCTGCTCTAAGGTCTCCTGTGCCGCAGTTAACACATTGGTACATGTAAGATCTCCGTTTTTTATAAACAAGGCGATTTTTTGTTTCCAGTCATTTGATGTTAAAAGGGAAATCATCCTTTTTTTTGACATTTTAACGCGCCTGAGAAATTTTTTATCCGTTAAATTTTGTTCCAGTTTTCGATATACTTGAAGTGTTGTTCTGTCTGCCAATAGCTCTACCTCCTACTTTCCTTTCATTATGCTATTTTTGCAGGTTTTTTACAAGGTTTTCTTAAACCCCGTCTCATCTTTGAGATTTTTTCTCAAGCACGCCAACAGCTGCTCACTTTTCAGAAAATTAAAACTTTCCTTCTAGTTCCTGAATTATATTGACTATAATTTAGCAAAGTGCTATATTTGAATATATGAAAGGCTTTATTTTATTAAGAAAATATAGTAAGAAAAAAGAGGAGAAAATCAAATGTCAAATTACATCGAAACAGTAATTGAAAATTGCAAAGCGAACAACCCTGGCGAAGTTGAATTTCATCAGACAGTTGAAGAAGTTCTGCACTCCCTGGCTCCAGTAATTGAAAAGCATCCTGAATATGAGGAAGCTGCTATTCTGGAAAGACTGGTTGAGCCTGAAAGAGGAATCACTTTCAAAATCACTTGGGTTGATGATGCTGGTAAAGTACAGGTTAACAAAGGTTACAGATACCAGTTCAACAGTGCAATCGGACCTTACAAAGGCGGCCTGAGATTTGCGCCAAACGTATATCCTGGAATCATCAAGTTCCTGGGATTTGAGCAGATCTTCAAGAACAGCCTGACTGGTCTTCCTATCGGTGGTGGTAAAGGCGGAGCTAACTTTGATCCTAACGGAAAATCCGATGCTGAAGTTATGCGTTTCTGCCAGGCATTTATTACAGAATTATACAGACACATCGGACCTTCCACTGACGTTCCTGCTGGAGACCTGGGTGTTGGCGGAAGAGAAATCGGTTACATGTACGGACAGTACAAGAAGATCGTTAACAGATTCGAAGGTACACTGACTGGTAAAGGTTTGTCTTGGGGCGGCCTGAACGGCAGAACAGAAGCTACTGGATACGGTATCGTTTACTATGCAGAATGCATGCTGAAAGCAAACGGAACTGATCTGAAGGGTAAGAATGTTGCAATTTCCGGATTCGGTAACGTATCTTGGGGTACTGCAATGAAATTAAATGAACTGGGCGCTAAGGTTATCACAATCTCTGGTCCAGACGGATACATCTACGATCCAGACGGCGTTTCCGGTGAAAAAGTTGATTACATGCTGGAACTGAGAGCTTCCGGAAAGAACATCTGCGCACCTTATGCTGACAAGTTCCCAGGCTCCAAATTCATTGCTGGAAAGAAACCTTGGGAAGTAGATGCTGACCTGTACATCCCTTGCGCTACTCAGAACGAAATCAGAGAAGAAGATGCAAAATCTTTCGTAGACAGAGGAGTTAAATTCGTTTGTGAAGGTTCTAACATGTCTTCTACAAACGAAGCGATCAAGATCATGCAGGACGGCGGAATCATCGTTGGACCTTCTAAGGCTGCTAATGCTGGCGGAGTTGCTTGCTCTTGCATCGAAATGGGACAGAATGCTGGAAAAACTGTATTCAGCCCAGAACAGGTTCACGCTCAGCTGAAAGATATCATGGTTGGTATCCACGACGCTTGCCAGAGCGCTGCTGAAACTTATGGATTCGGTTACAATCTGGTTGCCGGCGCTAATATCGCTGGATTCTTAAAGGTTGCTGATGCTATGATGGCTCAGGGCGTTTGCTAAAAACAACCTACATAACATTGATTACTATTTTAAGAGACGCTTCGCTTCGTGCAGGCGTCTCTTTTTTCATCCCCTGCTTTTTCTTTGGGGTGGAAATTTACTCCATAAAGTGGTATCATTAATAAAAAAGAATTCGTGTTAAAAGAAAGGAAAAGAAACATGTACGAAACCATTAAATATGAAGTATCCGGCGGTATCGGTTATGTTACAATCAACAGACCAAAAGCAATGAATGCCCTCAACGGCCAGGTTTTAGACGAACTCTACGCTGCTTTTACGGAAGTGCAAAAGGATGAGGCTGTCAAAGCAGTGATTCTCACAGGAGAAGGCAAAGCCTTTGTAGCCGGAGCAGATATCGCCCAAATGAATCAGCTGGACTCTGTTGGCGGAAGAGCTCTCATTGCCAAAGGACATAAGGTTATGAATTTTATGGAGTCTATTGAAAAACCATTTATTGCAGCAGTAAATGGTTTTGCCCTGGGAGGTGGATGTGAATTGGCTATGGCCTGCGATATCCGCATTGCTTCTGAAAAAGCAAAATTCGGACAGCCAGAAGTTAATCTAGGCATTATCCCTGGATTTGGCGGTACACAGAGACTGCCTCGCCTGGTAGGAAAAGGTATGGCAAAATATCTCATCATGACGGCTGAAATGATCGGAGCAGAAGAAGCCCAGCGCATTGGCCTTGTAGAAAAAGTTGCGGCTCCCGATGAACTGATTCCAACCTGCGAAAAATTAGCGCAGACCATTATGTCTAAGGCCCCTATTGCCATTGGTGTAGCAAAGACTGCCATTAACAACGGATATGATCTGGATATGCATGCAGCCAGTGCTCTGGAAGTGGAAGCCTTTACCTCAACCTTCGGTTCCCAGGATAAGACAGAAGGCATGACTGCTTTCTTAGAAAAGAGAGATGCAGACTTTAAGAATAAGTAGGAATGAACCAAAAAACGCCATTTTCATGGCGTTTTTTTCGTATATGGAAATAACCCTGTTGGTTTAAAACGACAGCTCTGTTCTATTGATCAAATCCATCTGCAGTGGTTTTCCAAGCTCCACAAAGTATGCACTGTACCCTGCCACACGAACCAACATATCCTTATAATCCTCCGGCGTCTTCATGGCTGCTTTCATCATTTCTGTACTCATGATATTAAACTGGCAGTGCATAGCCTTTTTCGAAAAATAGGCGTCAATAAAGCTGATAAGGTTTTCCCTGCCGGAAACTCCTGCTACACATTCAGGCGGGAATTTCCAGTTGAGCAAAGTTCCGTTTGTTGCCCGACTGTGATCGACCTTTGTCACAGAGTTAGAAATTGCTGTAGGGCCATAAATATCATGAGAAGTCAGACTGGTGTGAACCGGTCCCATAT
>CAUEYG010000253.1 GCA_959021945.1 uncultured Eubacteriales bacterium
ACCATGGATATTTTATTTCATAAGAAAAGAAACTACATAATAGCAGGCGGAGCGGCTTCCGTTTTTTGCCTTTTTATGGTGATCTTCCCTACAACAGCTATTTATTCTGCGCAAAAGGGGATCTCCTTATGGGCCTCCAGTGTTTTGCCAGCCCTGCTTCCTTTTTTTATATGTGCTAATTTTTTGAATTATATGGGAGCAGTAAGAGTTATCAGGCCTAGTCTTTTTCCCTTTGCCATGAGTGTTTTGTCAGGTTACCCAATGGGGGCCAAAATCATAGGTGATATGAGAAGGGATAAGGCTATTTCTCAGACAGAGGCAAAACGGCTCATGAGCTTTTGCAGCACCTCCGGTCCCACTTTTATGATCGGCGCTGTGGGGGTAGGCATGTTAGGGTCTGCTTCTGCCGGGGTTCTTATTGCAGCAGCCCATTACTTAGGCGCTGTTCTAAACGGTTTTTTGTATTCCTTTTTCTTTAAAAAGGAACCTGTGAAAGCAGCGCCTGCCTGCAGGAAAAAACAAGACCTTTTAGAGCTTTTTACAGAAGCGATTACCTCTGCCTTTAAATCTCTGGCCATTATCCTTGCTTATATTGTGCTGTTCATGTTTTTGACAGATCTCATGCATTTGGGAGGAGTGTTTCGTTTAATACCGTCACCTACTTTAAAGGCTTTGGCCAAAGGTTTTTTTGAAATGACGGTGGGCTGCGGGGCCTTGTCAGAATGTGCAGGCATGTCTCTGAATATAAAATGCATCCTTTCAACGGTTGTTTTATCCTGGGGAGGCCTTTCTATTATCGGCCAGTCTATGAGTATGCTGTCGGGATCAGGCGTGGGCCTTCCCTATTTTATGCTTACAAAGCTGACCCATGCTGCTTTGGCAGGAATAATTGCTTTCCTTCTGGCAGGGTGTATGTTATGATATTTTTATGAATGTAGTGGGAATCATAGCAGAATACAACCCTTTTCACAACGGCCATCTTTATCACTTGCAAAAGAGCAGGGAAAAGGCAAGGGCCGATTTTGTGATTGCTGTAATGAGCGGAAACTTTACCCAGCGGGGAGAGCCTGCTGTTTTGGATAAATGGACCAGAAGCCGCCTTGCTGTTCAATGCGGGGTAGACCTTGTTTTAGAGCTGCCTTTTGCCTATGCAGTAAACAGTGCTGAGTATTTTGCAAAGGGTGGAGTTGGAATTTTAGCCGGACTTGGATGTGTAACCCATATTAGCTTTGGAGCAGAAACTGAAAATTTGTCTAAGCTGGAAGAAGCCGCCGCATTTCTCAGAGAGGAAAAACAAGAATACAGGCAACGTTTAAAAGGGGCTCTGGGAAAGGGGATTTCTTATGCAGCAGCCAGAGAACAGATGTTAGCTGAATACCTGGGAGAGGAGACGGCACAGCTATGCAGAACACCTAATAATATTTTGGCTCTTGAGTACTTGAAACAACTGAACACACAAAAAACAGCCATAAAACCTATTATGGTAAACAGAAAGGGCGCCGGATATTATGACCAGACGCCAAAGGAGAATATTGCAAGTGCATCTGCCATTAGAAATACGTTAACTTTAAAACAGCGCAGAGACTGTGTGCCGGAAAATGTGGAGACTGCACTGGAGCAGGGTCCAGAGATATCAGGCTATTTTAATCTTGTCCGTACTGCGGTTCTTTGTAAAGATACTGCTGCCTTGTCTGCTGTCTTTTCTGTAAGCGAAGGGCTTGAAAACCGGTTAAAAGATCAGGTCAGGCGCTGCAATAATCTTTCACAGCTAGTGGAATCCGTATCAACGAAGAGGTATCCTCAGAGCAGAATCAGCCGCATATTATGCCAGGCCGCAGTGGGATTGACAGACTTTGACGATTCTTTTTATGCCAGAATCCTGGCAGCAGGAGAAAAGGGTACTGTATTGCTAAAGCACTTGAAAAAAACAGCTGAAATACCCATTATTACCAATATCAATAAAGTGACTGCCCAGCCGGCTCTGCTCCATTACGATATTCTTGCTGCTGATCTTTATAATCTTTTGATAAAATCGAATTTGTATGAAAACTGCGATCATGTAAAAGCGCCCTACATTCAATCAGTCAAAAGGGACAAACTGCTTGAAAATCGAGGAAAAGAAGATTATAATAGATAATGTTGTTTTTATTAAATCACAAGATGGAGGAAAATTGAATGAAAGTATTAGTTATTAACTGCGGTAGTTCTTCGCTGAAATACCAGGTACTTGATATGACAAACGAAGTATTGGAAGCAAAAGGCCTTGTAGAAAGAATCGGCATGGAAGGATCTGTCATTACTCATGAAAAGATCGGTATGGACAAATTTAAGCTGGTAACTCCGATGGAAAACCATAAAGATGCCATTGGACATGTGCTGGATGCCATTATTGACGAAGATCACGGTGTTGTAAAAGATATGAGTGAAATTGGGGCAGTAGGCCATCGTGTGGTTCATGCAGGTGAAAAATATGCAGAATCCGTTATCATTGATGACTCTGTGCTGGCAGCACTTGAAGAATGTGTTGAATTGGCTCCGCTCCATAACCCTCCTAATCTTTTGGGAATTGCGGCATGTCAGGAACTGATGCCTGATACACCAATGGTAGCAGTTTTTGATACAGCTTTCCACCAGACAATGCCTCCTGAATCCTATATTTATGCAATCCCTTATGAATACTATGAAAAATATGGAATCAGAAGATACGGGTTCCACGGAACCAGCCATAAGTATGTTGCAGAAAGAGCTTCTGATATTTTGAATGTAAACATCAATGACCTGAAGATCATCACTTGCCATCTGGGCAACGGCGCGTCTGTATCTGCTATCAAGCGCGGCGTGTGCATGGATACTTCTATGGGATTCACGCCTCTGGAAGGACTGGTAATGGGAACAAGATCCGGTGATATTGACCCGGCCATCGTTACTTACATCAGAGAAAAGGAGCATCTGGCTCAGGGAGAAGCCAATGAAATCCTCAACAAAAAATCAGGTGTTCTAGGCATTTCCGGTGTTTCCAGCGACTTTAGAGATTTGGAAGCTGCAGCAGCAGAAGGAAATGAAAGAGCATTGCTGGCAATTAAAGTATTTGCACATAAAGTAAGATCCTACATCGGAGCTTATATTGCAGAAATGAATGGTGTAGATGCTATTGTGTTTACAGCAGGCGTAGGAGAAAATGATATTTCTATGAGAGACATTATCTGCAATGATATGGGTAATCTGGGAATTAAACTGGACCTTGTTAAGAATAAGGTGAGAGGCAAGGAAATGATTATTTCCAGAGATGATTCCAGAGTAAAGATCATCCTCATCCCGACGAACGAAGAACTAATGATTGCAAGGGATACCTACAGACTTTGCAAAACTCATATCTAATCAGTAGATTTCAAATAATTGGTTGACATTTTGTCCAACTGACTATATAATTGAGAAGTTGTAAATCTAATTTTACACAAATGAGCAAAAAGGAGGTGTAGAAAATGGCAGTACCTAAGAGGAAAACGTCGAAAGCAAGAAGAGACAAGAGAAGATCACCAAATATGAAGATGACAGCGCCGGGACTTTCAATCTGTCCGCAGTGTCATGAGCCTAAGCTTCCACATAGAGTTTGCCCAAATTGCAATTACTACAACGGTAAGGAAGTTGTTGCTTCCGAGGCTTAATTTGAAATATTGGTAACGAAATAGAAAGAAGCAGCCCTATTGACTGATAGAAATTAGTCGGTGAGGGGGCTTCTTTTTTCATGTCAAAAAAGCGTTGCAATAGAGAATATATAGTGGATAATAAGCGGGAAAAGTTGAAATTTCTACTTCATACAGTAGGTTTACATAAAATATTATAATGAGTGAAAAAAAGAAGGTATATTTTCCTTTTTTATTGCCTAAAATTTTACAAAAAACTTGAAAAATAAGGACTGTAAATATATAATGGACATGTATTTATCTACAAATATAGGAAGTATTATGGAATAAGAGGTAAACATAATGAAGAAGAAAAACAGAGCTGTCAGCATACTGATTATCCTATGTATGATGATTTCCGTCTTAACATTTGCACCAAGTGTCTTTGCG
>CAUEYG010000254.1 GCA_959021945.1 uncultured Eubacteriales bacterium
GCGTGCATGGCATCAGAATGAGCCTGCTGACAGCCAAGGTTCTGGACTTCCTGAGGATGAAATGCTGATGTCAGCGGCTGTCAAAGCCGGGACATCGGCATTTTGCATAGCGGGGATATCCTGTGGAAGTGAAAGTTCCGGTACGCAGGGAACATTTTCTGGCTTTTCATCAGGATCATACCGGTTATATCTGCGGAAGCGGAAAGACTGGTTGAGTTCTTCAAGCTGTCCTTCCTTCCGGATACATGCATCCGCCGTCCGCCTTCTCGTCTCCATTTTCTTCCGTTCCAGCTTAAGCTTAAGGGCACGGGAGTCTTCCTGACGCTTCTGCGCCCGTTTCTGGCGGAGAGCAGTCAGCTCTGCTTCATTCAGGCGGCGGATCTTACGGCCGCCTCTCTGGAGCAGCTTCTGCATGGATGAAATGGCCGTTCTGGCTTTCATACGTTCTTCACTGTCCCCGAAGCTGGCAGCAAGACGGAGATTAGCGATATCACGCCTGGCCCGGGACATGACAGTCTGTACCTGTCCCTTTGTCCTGGCGCCCGCAAGATTATTGTACGAGTGTGAGATGACCTTGAGGGATACTTTTCCCGATTTACTGTAAATGGTCTTTGAAATATCGGAACTGTCCTGCCTTGTTCCGTTCCATGAGAACGCGTTTGTATTCTGCTCCTTTTGAACCTGACCCGATTTATCTGCGGATGCTTCCGCCGTCCAGTAAAGTGTCTCCTGTCCTGCGGCATAAAAGCCTTGTGCCCGCCCGGGGGCTTCGGAGGAAGAAAGGCGGTTCAGCAGCTGTACAAGGATTGATTTTCCTTTCTCATAGTCCTCCTGGCTGTTCTGCATCTTTTGGAGAAATGAATCGGAGAGAAGAAGATAACTTCCTTCACCGAGAGACGCGGCCGCATTGCGCAGACTATCCTTGTCAAGTTCTCCTGTTATGAAGATGCCGATGCCGGGATATTTCTCCTGCAGGGAAGAAAGCATCTGCCGGACCAATGCTTTGGTATCGTCGGTATATGTCCATTCAGCAGATAAGTCCGCATGGTCATTTGGCTGCGCAGGGCCGGTCTGAGAGACAGAAGAGGACGTACGTTCCTTCCGGGCAGCAGATGACGGCTCCGTATGAGTGACTGCAGGGGACTGCGTGATTTTATTAATAATACCCATATGAACCTCCTGTGAGAATCGATTTCCATAGGTACGTTGTTGTGCGCTGTGTCTTGTTCCTTCTATATTATATATCGTCAGTTTGATGCCTGGAACTAAGCTATAAAATGAAAAACAGGGCCTGTGCGCTGTCTTTCCCTCCCGCGCCGGCACCTTCGTGTCTATTGTAATGAAACGCGTCCCTGATATTCGCTGCGGATAATTTCGTCCATTTCTTCCGGAGTTTCTTTACAGCCGCCTGCAAGCCATTTTTTCACGATCGCATTAAATCCACTCCTGAAAAATTCGATATGGTATTCAATATGTCGATTATCAAAATCTTGCTTTGCCTGATGAACGTCATAATACTTGAGCTTGAATTGATCATCATAACCGAGCTTGAAGTAAGTGCGGTAAAACAGTTGATTTTCTTTGATATGGCGAAACAGTCTTAGATAATCATTACTGTTAAACTTCTGCGTTGTCTCTGCTTCATACAGCAGGTTTACTTCTTTTTCTAAAGTTTCTCTTAGTTTGTCTGCCAGTTCATAAATATCTGAATAATTAGCGTAAAAAGTGCTGCGGTTTAATTCGCACCGTTTGCAGATGTCCGAAACGGATATTTCGTGAAGTTCCTTTGTCTGCAGCAATTCAATAAAAACCTTTTCTATCCGTTCAATAGATTCCCGCCGGCGCCGATTATTTTTTATGTTCATGATATCCCTCTTTTATTATTCCAACACTTGTATACATATTGATGATTGTTTCTGCTGTCTGATACCATTATACTAAACTCACAAAGAACCAACAACTGTTGGTTTAATAATTTATGGAGGTGATTTGTATGAAGAAAAGCAGTTTTGCCGCATTGGTATTGGGAACAGTCAGCGGAGTTTTATTTGCCCTCGGAGTGTGTATGGCTCTGATCGCAGAGTGGGAAGCGTTTCAGATGGGGATCGTATTCGGGTGTGCCGGGATTCTTTTCGGGGTTGTTACGCTGATTGTATGGCGGAAGATGGAACATAAGGCTCCCATTCAATTATCGGATAAAACAGTTCTTATGGTTATCATTGGTGTTGGCGGCGCTTTAGCATTGGGGGTTGGAATGTGTTTCAGTATGGTTTGGGGTAAAATGATCCTGGGTATTGTGATTGGTCTGATTGGCATTGTCGTTTTGCTCTGCTTGATTCCCCTGAGGAAAGGCATTAAGGAATGAGCTGCGATATGCTGTCTGCTTATTTATATTTATGCTTGGAATAACAAGAACGAGAAAAGGAATAAAAAGGAAAGGTGTGTAATTATGGCGAGATCCAAAATTGTAAAGGCAAATGAAAAGATTGCTGAGAAAGTTGTAGGAACATTTGAAAAAATAGAGGATACAGTTGTTGGAGGTTATACGAAAATAGAGGATGCTTTTGTAGACCGGTACCTTACCAAAGACGGGGAAACCATAAAAGAAGCAAAGAAAAGACTGCGGGGAAAAAACAAACAGTAAAAACCATGAGGCTGCATTTAGATGCGTTGCCTTTTTGCGGCTTAAATAAACAGCGGCTTTGAAGAGTTTATCTTCAAAGCCGCCGTTTTAGACTTTAGACAGGTGAAACCGCCTGTTTATCCGGTTTCCTTTCTGCTATTTAGCATCTTTGATAAAATAAATATCAATAGAAGCGTTTACTGTAATAACTGAAGAACTCCCTGAGGAATCTGGTTAGCCTGTGCAAGCATAGCCTGAGAAGCCTGTACAAGGATGTTATTCTTCGTGTAAGCCATCATCTCGTTAGCCATGTCAACGTCACGGATACGGCTTTCAGCAGCTGTCATGTTCTCTGTCGTTACACTTAAGTTGTTGATGGTGTGTTCCAGACGGTTCTGGATAGCGCCGAGGTCACCACGTGTAGAGGATACAGAGTTGATTGCTTTCTTAATTAAGTCAACTGCGTTCTTTCCGCCTTCCTGTGTGGAAATGTCAATAGATCCAATTCCAAGGGAAGTAGAAGACATATTGCCAACCTTAACTGTTAACTGGTTAAAAGAGTCTGCTGTATCGCCAATCTGGAGTGTGAGGCCTGCGCCCTGCTTACCAACACCATCGGTAACATTCTGAGCAGCACCAAGTCCTAAACCAGCTACGATGTCGCTTCCTAATTTTGAACCTGAAAATTCTACAGTCATAGCGCCTGCGCCGGCATCGCTTAATATTTTGTTGATTTCTGTAGATGTGTAGGACTTCGTATTGTCAAGCTGGATCACAACGGCGCCATCAGTATTTGTTGCACCATGCGCTCCATTTGCAGCTGTTCCTGTTATCTGTACGCTGGCAAGGCCAGTCTCACCTTTTGCAAAGTTGATCTTAAAGCCGTCGGCACGTGTGCCGGCGATCGTTGCAGCTGTCGGGTCAATTTTAGTAGTATCTACTTTAGCTACGTCAGCAGCAACTTTAGTGCCTGTACCACTAACCTTTGCGTCTTTGTAACCGGCATTTTTTAAAGCTGCCTCTAAATCTGCATTAGAAAGTGTAGTACCATCGTTAGAAACGGTAATGTTTAAGATACCATTTTCATCCAGAGCATCTACTGCTGCAGTCTGAGCATCTCCGGTTGTTCCTGCATCATAAGTGATTTTGATTCCCTTAACATCCGTAGACAATCCACCGATCTGGTAACCGCTTATAGTTGCTGATGCAGTAGCTGTCGCGCCGCCTAAGGAACCATCTAACAAGTTGATTCCATTAAAGTTAGTGCCTTCAGAAATTCTGTCGATCTCATCTTTCAGAGACTGGATTTCTTTCTGTAAGTTTGCACGGTCTGTCTCATTGTCGTATGTACCATTGGCAGACTGGTCGGCCAGCTCTACCATACGGTTCAGCATAGAGTGAACTTCTGTAAGAGCGCCTTCAG
>CAUEYG010000255.1 GCA_959021945.1 uncultured Eubacteriales bacterium
GCCTCATAAGCTTGCTGTACTGCCTGCGGATCATGTATGGCAGAAATGCCTGCCGAGGAAATACCTTCGCTGATCAGTGCCTGCAAAATATAAGTCCCATCTCCGGGGCCTCCTCCCAAGGGGTCATCGGACTCGTCAATAAAGGCCCACAAGCCTCCCTCTTTTTTAGCTCTGCTGATTGCCCTTTCAACCGGAGTAGCAGCTACAAGAAATTCTTCTTTGATCTCCCAAAATTTATTAGCTGCAACTTCTGCAATTTTTCTGGCCAATTTCATATCATTCTCTGTTACCACAACTACCGATGCTCCTGCCTCCCGTTTATCAGACCCATAAAAGCCTGCAAAAGGGGATACATTGATTACGCCCTCCTGCTTCTCTAAGTCATAAGCAAGATCCATCATGGTTTTCATAGGGCCCCGGTCTGTACCGGTCAAAATAGCGGGCAGAAGAATTGGAGGCTGGACCCGGGACATCTGCACCACCATTCCTTTTTCTTTTATCTGTTTCAGCAAGTCGGCCGCCTCCCACTCCCTTTCATACATATCCGTATGAGGTTGGTAATTATATCCGAAAATAGCAGTAGACTCATGAACCATCTGTTCTGAAACATTGGCATGTAAGTCTAACACCAGCATAACAGGAACCTGCGGTCCTATTTCCTGCCGTATTGCTGTCAGCAAATCACCCTCGCAATCTTCATACCCCTGTGCTACTGCTGCCCCGTGAAGGTGCAGCAATACACCGTCTACAGCTTGTCCCCTTAGACGCTGAATCATCTCACTTTTTATATAGTCATATGTGTCTTTGGTAATAGGACCGGCCGGAAGCGCAGCCGCACCGATTAAGGGCACAATTTCCCACTGTTCCTTTTCCCCATAATCCACATAGCCGCCCAAAAGCCGACGATTGCCCCTGTGAACTTGAACTAATTGATCCGCCTCTGTTAAAATCCAATTGTCAAACAGTTTTTTTGTAGTAAGTTCGCTGCTAAAACTGTTGCTTTCATGGATAAATCCTCCGATTGCCACTTTCATAGTTTCCTCCCTACATTACTCTATTTTGTTCCAATAACGAAAAAAAGATATCCTTTATGTTACTAAAGTATATCTCTTTTATCCTTTCGTTCCTATTGTCCCCGGGTTTTAAAAGTTATCTGAATTTTAGAACAAAATGCTGCTTCATGCTACTGAAGTTCTATTTTTCATAGAACAATTTGATTAATTCTAATCTTGTATTTACATTGTATTTGTGAAAAATATGATAAACGTGCTTTTTGGTAGTGGAAACGGAAATGCAGAGTTCATCTGAAATTTCTTCATTAGAATATCCTGCTATAATGAGTTTTGCAATCTCTTTTTCTCTTTGTGTCAGTGGCTCCTCTTCATAATCTAAATATGCGGCGCGGTGATTGGATTTATCCTTTAAGCAATTGGAAATCATTTTTGCTAAATGGCTTTTAAACAGATCCAGCACAAAGACTTCTTTGTCTGTAAAGTCTCCCCACTCTGCGCTGCGAAAAAAGCTGACTACCCCAAGGAGCACGCCCTCTTGAATCAAAATAATGCCGCAGCCATAAGGAATCCCCTGAGGTTCTAAAAAGTCCCGGTAAAACTCTGTTTTTTTCCTTACCGTATCATCTAAAATATCCGAATCCACAAATACGACTGATTGCTGATACTGGAATAAGTTTTTCAGATAATTTTTTTCCGGTTCAATGTTCGCATAAAAAACAGGGATCATGTCTTGGTCCGTATCAATGAAAATGGCATCCTTGCGCAAAATCTCACCAGTCTTAGGATCAATGACACGAAAGTTACTCTGGTTATAGGGCAGCAGGGTTCGGATTAGAGTAAGAAATTTTCGTTCCATTTCTTTCAAATTTTCCATGCTGTAAAGCTGCAGTAAAATGTCATTAAAAATTTGCAGTTCATTATCTTTTAATGTGGCCATTTCCAACTCCTTCAGAAAACATTCTTTTCATTATTATACCGAATATTGCAAAAAAAGAAAACCGGAGCACGAAAAAAATCCGTGTCCGGCCCCTTTTCAAAGGAAAATCCTTTTCCCTATTTTTTGCTCTCATACATTAAGTACATAATATCCTGTGTAATGGCTGCTCCTGCAATAGATGTAATGTTGCTCGGATCTTTGTCCGGCAGGACCTCTACCATGTCAGCAGCGACTACATGGATTCCCTTCAGCCCCTGCAGCACTTTTCTTACAAAGTCAGAAGTCGGTCCTCCGATTACAGGAGTTCCTGTTCCCGGCGCTGCTGCAGGGTCCAGGGCGTCAATATCAAAGGTCAGATATACTGGCATATCCCCTACAACTTCCTTCAATTTTTCAGCCAGTGCCTTTGGACCCATATCAATGGCATCCATGGCGTGGAATACATTGTAGCCGCACTCTGTCATTTCTGTCCGAATAAACACCTGTGCAGAATGAGCAGGGTCAATGCAGCCTTCTTCCTGCAGGTCATAAGCAAAGTTGGCATGGGACAGGTTTCTTGTGCCATCAGGATTTTCCTCACTTCTAGTGCTGTCCTGATGAGAGTCAAAATGAATCAAGGCTAGTTTTCCATATTTCTCACTGGCAGCGCGAACCGGTCCGTAAGGGATGGTATGGTCTCCTCCAATGGTCATCAGTCTGCATCCTGCATCCAAAATCTTTTTCGCATGTTTGTAGGAATCCTCCACCATAAACTGGGTTGCCTTTGCTCCTACCCAGTAGCCTACATCGCCGTAGTCCACCACCTTAGCCACATCAGACAGCTTGTACTCCCATGGATATTTAAAACAGCAGGCGATCAGGCTCTGTTCTCTCACTGTTCTTGGTGCAAAGCGGGCTCCCGGGCGGAAGGTCACGCCGCTGTCAAAAGGAACCCCCATAACCACAATATCCGCTCCCTCAACATCCTGGGTAAGGGGCGCATGGTTCCAGGTAGGAATCCCTGCATAATGTAAATGTTCTTGTACCTCGTATTTCATTTTTCGAATCTCCTCTCTTTTTTCTTAACATTAATTATTATCTTCTTTAAACCATCTGAACAGCCCTATTAACATACCAATAATAATAATCAGGAACGGCACAGACAGAACGATACAAATTGTTTTAATAGCGTCAAACGGAGCGCCGGCAAACATAATGGAAAGCGGCACCAGAGCCAACACAACGCACCACAGCAGTCTGAACTTGGAGTTAGGGTTTCCCTTCTCATCCAGTTTTTTCGTCGCAGATGCAGCCAGTGTAAAGGATGCCGAGTCCATAGATGTAGCCAGGAATCCTAATGTAACCAGTGTGAAAATAATCGGGATAATCAGGTTTCCGCCAGGAAGGGTTCCAAGCACCTCAAAGAGTCCGGCCTGGGGGTCCGCTGCCTTAGACAGCGCATATTCTCCTGTAAGCTCTGCGTTAAGACCAAAGCTGCCATTAATGCCAAACATAATCCAAGTTCCAACGCTGATACCTCCAAGACAGGTTAAAATCATTTCCCGAATCGTGCGGCCTTTGGAAATCTTCGTAATAAAAATTCCCATCAATGCGGCATAATTCAAAGCCAGTGTAAATAGGAAAATCGTATTGATTTCCGGGAATCCTGAATTTCTGATCGGGTCAGTAAACAAACTCATGTCCACATAGTTGCTGAACATCTTGCCAACGCTGTAAGTAAAGTTTTTAAAAATAAATTGAGTTGGCCCGCAGATAAAGATAAATGCAATCAGGAAAATAGCAATATACATGGTCCAGTCGCTTAATTTTTTCATCCCTTTTTCAATTCCCACAATGGAAGTGATGGAAAAAACAACTGCAACCAGAATTAACACAATTACATTTGTAGTAAAGGTGACTTCGATACCAAAGATTTTACCAATACCTGCGCTGATCAGCGGTACGCCTACTCCCAAAGAAACACCCATACCGCCTACGATACTTAAAATTGTCAGTGCGTCTATGAGCTTGCCTACTGGCTTTTTATACTTAAAATTTCCCATCATAGCTTCGCATACAGCGCTGACCCGCAGCACAGGCACTTTTCTTACATG
>CAUEYG010000256.1 GCA_959021945.1 uncultured Eubacteriales bacterium
CATGTTTTTGCCATTAATGGAAACTTTGATGATGCTCAGACCGGTGTGAAGAAGATTTTTAACGATCATGATTTCGCGGAAAAACTGGCCCAAATCAACTGCAAACTTTCCTCTGCCAATTCCATTAATATCGGAAGACTGGTTCCTCAGGTTGCCTATTATGTTTATGGCTATATCAAATTGGTGGAACGGGGAGAAATCCAGGATGGCGACAAAGTAAACATTGTTGTGCCAACAGGAAACTTTGGCAATATTCTGGCAGCTTATTATGCAGGGCAGATGGGCATACCGGTGAAAAAATTTATCTGCGCTTCTAATGAAAACAAAGTGCTGACCGATTTTATTAACACAGGTACTTATAATACAAACAGAGAATTTTTCCTGACGAATTCTCCGTCTATGGATATCCTAATTTCCAGTAATCTGGAACGTTTGCTCTATCATCTGAGCGGCCAAGATGGAGAAGAAATCAAGGAATTGATGGAAAGCCTGGAAAAAAATAAGAAGTATACAGTAAGTCCAAAAATCAACTATGCGCTGGATGATTTTTACGGGGGTTATGCAGATGTAAAGAGGACAAATGAAACCATTGGCCGCATGTACAAAAAGCACGGATACCTGATGGATACCCATACGGCAGTTGCGTACAGAGTATATGAAGATTACGTGGCTTATACAGGGGATAAAACGCCTACCCTGCTTGCTTCTACAGCCAGCGCTTACAAGTTTGCCGATAGTGTGACAGAGTCAATTGGCCTGGAAAAAGGAGCTACAGGGTTTGAGTCAGTTAGAAAGCTGTATGATGAGGCCGGAGTTCGTGTTCCGGCGGGGCTAAAAGACCTGGAGAACAAAACCATTCGTCACGAAGGCGTGTTAGATATTGATGAAATGCCGCAAGCTGTTTATGATTGCTTGAAAGAATAAGATTTATTTGGAACAAAGCCCAACATAATGAAAAAGGACCGCTGTCTGTCATGCGGCCCTTTTTGTTGGATTAGGAACGATTAATACTGTTTGCAGAGGCCTTCTATTTCTTTGGTGTTGCAACTAAGAAAAGGAAATCGTTTTTATCTTCGTCATCAAAGAAATCATAAGTAGTGAAATTGTAATAGAAGCGTTCAGCACTATATACGCCGTAGCCATCCTGGTTATGATCCATTGTGTCGTAAGGGTCAGCTACAATAATTACATCGTCCTGCTCTGTTTCGGTTCCCATTGTATCGTATCCGATAATAACCTGCCAATGTCCGCCCCAGTCATTCCAGCAGACCATAATTGGAGTACCTTCTTTTAAATAATCCTGAATGGTTGTCAGCGTAAACTTTTCAGCAATATCTTCTCCATAATCAAAAGTACTCTTCATGTCGAAACCGCCAACCTTCTGGAAAATTGCCATGGCTTGTTTTAGAGTGGTTGCTTCTGGCGTCAGTTTATTGGGGCGCAGTTTGGCAAGACTCTCTTCCGTGTAATCCCCCAGTTTCCCGTAATAGTTAAGGACCATCATTGCGGAAGTAACGCCGCAGGACCATTCACTGCTCTGCTGGATTGTCTTAAATTTTGGAAGAATGGTCAATGTGTCAGTGGACTCCATATTATAAAAGTCCAGATTGCTAAAGTACGGAGAATCCTTATGATCTCCCTGCCGTTCCACTGAATCCGCGCCATCCTCTTTCGAAATATCCGAGCTATGAGTTAACTTCATTTCATCGGAATAATTACCAGCGTTGGAGCCAGAAGTGGATTCTTCTTGTGCCTCTCCACAGCCGGCTAATGTTGTTGGTATAGCCATCAATAGTATGAAAGCCAAAATCAGAGATAATTTCTTCATTTTTTTATCCTCCTTTTTACGTTAATATCATTATAGCATAGAATTCAGTAAATTATGAATATTAAATAAATTTTTGATTAGCCATTTCTATGTTAAATATAAGTAAAGTTCCTTTCTGAAGGCTGTTATTGTAAATAGAGTTCTGCTATAATGAAAAAAGAGAAAGGAGATGAGTAGAATGAATGTTGTAATGGAAAGGCAAAAGCGTATTGCTCTGATCGCCCATGACCATTTAAAAGATGATTTGGTAGCGTGGTGTGTAAAAAATAAAGATGAGTTAAAAAAGCACTTTTTGTCGGGGACTGGTACTACTGCCCGGTTAATTGCAGAAGCAACAGGCCTGCCGGTAAAGGCGTATAAGAGCGGCCCGCTAGGTGGTGATCAGCAGGTAGGAGCGAGAATTGCTGAGGGTGAAATTGATATGATGATCTTCTTTTGGGACCCTCTGGAAGCGCAGCCCCATGATCCGGATATCAAGGCATTGCTGAGAATTTCTGTAGTCTACGATATTCCGGTGGCAAATAACAGCGCTACTGCAGATTTTCTGATGAATTCCAAGTACATGAATGAGGAATATGAACATGTGCTGCAGGATTTCCAAGGCCTTACGGAGAAGCGGGCAGAGACACTAAAAAAAGAATTTGTCTAAAAAGGGAGTTTGTACTTGCAAAGCTCCTTTTTTTGTGGTAAATTATTAATTGCGCTAAGCGTTTTTAGATGTTTAGGGCAGTCATGGAGGATTGACCGAGTGGCTAAGGAGCTCGCCTGGAAAGCGAGTAAGGCGTAACAGCCCCGTGGGTTCGAGTCCCATGTCCTCCGCCAAAAAAACACACGTCCAAATCGGGCGTGTGTTTTTTTGAAGGAATATAAATCAGCAGGGACTCGAACCCGAAAGGGCATGCCCGTAAAGCGAGACAGTCCGGTGGACTGTTGAGTAGGGCGTGGTCCAAGCCGAAACGGAAGTGAAGGTGCAGGACGGCAGATTGCGAAGCAAGCTGCATAAGGCCCATGTCCTCCGCCAGTGGAACGTTGAAATTTCAACGTTCCTTTTTCTGTTTGCCCAGCATGGGTAAACTCTAACGGGTGTAAGTCCCGAACATGCCCAGATAGTGGGAAATGTATAGCTGAACAGCAAGGGTGTTTATCGTGAGATAAAATCTGAAAGAAGCTGTAAGCAAACCTCTGGTCTGACGGACAGAAACCACATATAAGGCTAAGTTCCGAGAGATAAGTTGGCATAAAGCAACAAAGTCTAATAACTATCACCTTTGTAGGAACGGAGTAAATGTGGCAGATATATGGAGGGAAAGAGTTTGCACCTTAACTGGGGAGGTCTCACAGGGGCAACACGGCCTAGTAACAACGAACTGTGAGAAGTCAGCAGAACCCATAGTAGCAAAGAAGTTTCTGTAATGGAAATGGAGTGAAGGGGTGAACAATCAATAAGTTTTAGTAGAGTCTCGATTGCAGAAGAGACAACATCTGCCGTAACCAATCGGGGAAAAGATGGTCGATTCAAGCGAGACGGAAAGGAAAGAACGCATGGACACAAGTAGTCTAATGGAGCAGATATTAGATAAGGATAATCTTAATACAGCATATCTGCAAGTCGTACGAAACAAAGGTGCAGAAGGAGTGGACGGAATGAAGTACACAGAATTTTTGGAACACCTGAAAGAGAACGGCGAAAACATCAAGGAACAGTTGAGGTCAAGAAAATACAAACCTCAACCAGTACGCAGAGTGGAGATACCAAAGCCTGATGGTGGTATCAGAAACCTGGGAGTACCAACAGTAACAGACCGATTTATACAACAAGCCATAGCACAGGTATTAACACCAATCTACGAGGAACAATTCCATGAACATAGTTATGGATTTAGACCAAATAGATGTGCACAGCAGGCAATCATCAAAGCACTTGATATGATGAACGACGGTAACGACTGGATTGTTGATATGGACTTGGAAAAATTCTTTGACACAGTAAACCAAGATAAACTGATGAGCTTAATCGGCAAAACAATCAAAGATGGAGATGTAATCTCAATCATCAGAAAGTTTCTCGTAAGCGGAATCATGGTAGATGACGAATACAAGGAATCCGTGATAGGCACACCGCAAGGCGGTAACTTATCACCACTACTTGCGAATATCATATTGAATGAACTAGACAAAGAAATGGAAAAGAGAGGTCTGAATTTTGTCAGA
>CAUEYG010000257.1 GCA_959021945.1 uncultured Eubacteriales bacterium
TAACCGGAAAGACCATCTTGGCTGGGGAAATTATATTTATACTCACTGATCAGGGCTATGTACGCTTCTTGGTTCTTTGAAATGGACAAAGTGGCATCTTCAATTTCCAATCGCTTTTGGGCATCCTTCCAATTTTCATCAGCTTTGATACTAAACAGTTCATTATCGGATTCAAATACTTTCTCTTTGGCCGGAGCCTCTGTAGTCTCTGCCGCCGTTTCTTTGGCCGAGTCTTTCTCCCCTGAAATGCTGCAAGCTGCAAGTGAAAAACATAGGACAAAGACTAGCGCCATGCACAAGAACACTCTTTTCATATGACAAATCTCCTCTTTTTCCCTTTTACAAAGACTTGGCTGCCTTAACAATATCAGATGCTGCCATACCGTATTTCTGTTTTAGCTCATCCGGCTTTCCGGACTCTCCAAAGGTATCCTTTTGTCCTACATAAGCCATTTTAGCAGGGGCATGTTTTGTAACCACTTCTGCCACCGCACTTCCCAGACCCCCAATAACCGAATGTTCTTCGGCAGTAACAATCTTTCCTGTTTCCTTAGCAGCTTTGATAATGATCTCTTCATCAATAGGCTTTATCGTATGAATATCAATGACTCTGGCATCGATTCCCTGTGCCGCCAACTCCTGAGCTGCTATCACTGCCTCATTGACCATAATGCCTGTAGCAATAATGGCAAGGTCTTTTCCCTGGCGCACACAGTTGCCTTTTCCCAGTATAATGTCTGAGGATTCTTCATAAAAGACAGGAACTGCCGCTCTTCCCAGTCTCACATAGCACGGTCCATCCATGGCTACTGCCTGTTCCAACAATTTTCCTGCGGAAACTCCGTCCGATGGATTGATTACAGTCATTCCCGGAATCGTCCTCATCAGGGCCAGATCTTCAAAGGTCTGATGACTGGCACCGTCTTCGCCTACTGTAATGCCTGCATGGGTGGCGCAGATCTTAACATTGGCCTTTGTATAGCCAATGGAATTACGGATAATCTCAAAAGCCCTTCCTGCAGCAAACATGGCGAAAGTACTGGCACATACAACTTTTCCAGATAAAGCTAGCCCCGTAGCAGCGCCATACAAATTTTGTTCAGCGATTCCCATATTGAAAAAGCGCTCCGGATATGCAGCCCCGAATTCTGCTGTCATCGTGGATTTAGAAAGGTCTGCATCCATGACAACCAGGTTGTCGTATTTTGCGCCTAACTCCACCAGTTTTTGCCCATAAGCCTGTCTTGTAGCCATTTTATCTGCCATTACCATTCACCTCCCAGTTCTTCCACCGCTTGCTGCATCTGCTCTTGGTTCGGAGCCTTTCCATGCCATCCATATTGATCCTCCATAAAGGAAACACCTCTGCCCTTATGGGTCTTAGCAATGATCATAGTAGGCTGTCCTTTGCATAATCTGGCCTGATCAAAAGCATGGAAAATCTGTCCAAAATCATGGCCGTCAATCTCAATTACATTCCAGCCAAATGCCCGGAATTTATCATCAACAGGGGTAACTGTCATTACATCTTCATTTTTTCCGTCAATCTGCAGTCCGTTCCAATCCAAAATCCCCACCAGGTTATCCAGTTTATAGTGAGCTGCCGACATAGCTGCTTCCCAAATGAGACCTTCCTGCATTTCTCCGTCTCCCAGCATCACATAAACCCTGCCTGGGTTTTTAACCAGTTTCTTTGCCATTCCCATGCCTTCGGCCACGGAAATACCTTGTCCCAGTGAACCTGTAGACATTTCAATTCCCGGCACCTTCTCCATGTTTGGATGGCCCTGAAACCGATTTCCCAGCTTTCGCAGCATCAGAATATCCTCTTTTGGAAAATATCCCCGCTCTGCCAAAGCCGCATACTGCACAGGACCCCCATGGCCTTTTGATAGAATAAACTTGTCTCTGCCCTCCATCTTTGGCTCCTTTGGGTCAATGTTCATTTCTTTAAAATAGAGTGCGGTGACAAGGTCTGCCGCGGAAAGAGAACCGCCCGGATGACCGGAGCCCGCATTATGTATTGCTTTGATAATCCCTACACGGATATTGGCCGCGGTCTTTTCAAACTGTGTGTAATCCATTTTTATCCTCCTGCTTGTATGATATATATAGTAAGGCCGGCAGCACAGCTTCATGCTGCACTGCGGCCTTATTAGAAAACTATTGAAATGTGTTTGTTATTCCTAAACTAACACCTAAAGCTTCATCTACATCCGGTAAACGATCCTGGTTGATAGTGCCAATTCGTTCTTTTAACCGTTTTTTGTCAATTGTTCGAAGTTGTTCGAGTAATACTACTGAGTTTTTGCTGAGACCATTGCCGTCCGCTGTAATTTCTACATGAGTCGGCAGATTGGCTTTATTTTTCTGTGAGGTAACAGCAGCCACAATAATGGTAGGGCTGTATTTGTTGCCTACATTGTTCTGAACCACCAGGACAGGCCTTACCCCGCCCTGTTCGGAGCCGATTACCGGACTTAAATCTGCAAAATAAAGATCGCCTTTCTTTACCAGCAAGTCCTTCACTCCTTATCTATTTAAGTTTTACTTTCCTACTATTTGTTTAAAAGCAAGGGCTACCGTATTAGCCAAATCCAAAGAAGTCATCCCTGTTTCACCCAGAGTTTCAGCGGCCAAATCGCCTGCCATACCATGGATAAAAACCCCTGCCTTTGCAGAAATCTCCGGGCTGAGCCCCTGGCCTGCCAGCGCTGTGATCATGCCTGTGAGCACATCTCCGCTGCCTCCTGTAGCCATTCCCGGATTTCCTGTAATATTAGTATATGATTTGCCGTCTTTTGTTGCCACCAGGGTATTGCTCCCTTTTAGTACACAAGTGGCACAGGATTCCTTTACCAGCAAGCTGGCTATTTGGAGCCTGTCCATGTCAAAGCAATCGCTGATTCCATGATAGCTGAGAAATCTCACGGCTTCGCCGGGATGAGGCGTCATGATCACCTCCGCCCGGGCATCTTTCAGCGCCTGCCCCAAATCAAACCGGCTCACAGCATTAATCCCATCGGCATCCAGCACGACTGTTCTGTCATATTCCTGTAAAATCGTACAAATCAACTGGGAAATTTTTTCATCGCGCCCTAATCCCGGTCCAACGGCTATGGCATCATAGGCCATTATTTCCGACAAGGAAAGTTCCCTCGAAACACATGTGGCTTCCGGCACCCCTACCTGCAGGATAGGATACAGTTCTTTTGGTGCGGAAATCTGAACAAGTCCCGCCCCTGACCGCAAAGCTCCCCGCGCGCAGAGCATGGCCGCGCCTGCCATGCCAACAGAGCCTGCAATGATAAGAACCTTACCGCAGTCACCTTTATGTATGTTCCTCGGTCGTTCCTTAATTACAGTATTTACATATTCTAATGTTATTAAACCAAAATTTTGCATAAAAATTTCCTACATGGTGAAAAAAGCATTTTATGTTTGTATATTATACTCTATTAAGTGTCCCGGGCGCAAGGTGAAGAGAAAATTTATTCTCCCAGTTCTTTCTGCGCTCTCACAATGGCATACTCTGCACTGTCAAAGACATGTTCTTCTCCAACTAGATCAATAAGCCCCCCTTTTTTCAAGTCTTCCAGCACTTTAGGCTGAACGCTTGAAAGCATCACTGTTACATGAGATGCTTCTAATTCCTGCTGCAGCTCAATGAGAGCCTGAATTCCGGAAAGGTCAATGACCGGCACCCCTCTCATAGATAAAATCAGCACTTCCGGATTTCCCAGCTCTTTTAGCTGAGACTTTAGCTTGTCTGTTACTGCAAAGAAAATCGTTCCTGTCAGATAGGCCATGCGAATTTTCTGTGATACTTTTGGCAAATGAATCCCGATTTCTTCCAGCCGTTCTTCTTCAATATCTGCAATGGTAATATCAATATCCGTCAGCTTTACCACGATCATAAAAGCGGAGAATGCCACGCCGATAATAATAGCCTGGGTCAGATCCAGCACTACAGTAGCTGCCATTGTTATGAAAAATTTGAACATCCCTGTTTTAAAGTTAT
>CAUEYG010000258.1 GCA_959021945.1 uncultured Eubacteriales bacterium
GGTTTTTTCACCAGGGCTCTGGCAATGGACAGCCGCTGCTTTTGTCCCCCGGAAACCGTAGTTCCTCCCTGGGCTACAGGCTCATCAAAACCATCCGGTTTTTCGCTGATAAATCCCATGGCTTGAGCTGTTTCAGCAGCTTCCCGCATGTCTTCCAGGCTTGCGTTTTCCTTGCCGTACTGCAGGTTGGATGCAATCGTTCCTGAAAAAAGGACTCCTTTTTGCGGTACATATCCGATTTCCTGACGCAAGCTTTTCTGAGAAATTTGGCGAATATCCGTACCATCTAAAAGGATACTTCCTTCCGTTACATCAAAAAATCTTGGAATCAGGCTGATAAGACTGGTCTTTCCGCTGCCTGTTCCGCCGATAATGGCAGTTGTTTCTCCAGGCTTTGCTACAAAGCTGATGTTTGTCAGAGTCTTTTCTTCTGCATCAGGATATGCAAAGGAAACGTTACGAAATTCAATAACTCCCGGTGTATCGGAGATTTCCTTACAGTCCGGAGCATCTTCAATCCCCGGCTCTACTCTTAAAACTGCACTGATTCGTTGTGCTGATACAGCTGCCCGCGGAATCATGATAAACATCATCGTAATAAAGAGGAAGGACATAATGATCTGCATGGCGTACTGCATGAAAGCCAGCATATCGCCGATCATCAGGCTTTGGGAGTCAATGAGCTTAGCTCCCACCCAGACGATCAGAATGCTGGACAGGTTCATGACTAACATAAGGGCAGGCATTAAAAAGGACATGGCCCTGTTTACAAAGATATTGATTTTTTTCAGTTCCATATTAGCGTCATCAAAGCGGTGCTCCTCGTAAGGTTCTGTTGTAAAAGCTCTGACTACCAAAAGGCCGGAGAGACGTTCGCTCATAATGAGGTTAATTCGATCCAGCTTGGACTGCAGGACTTTAAACTTGGGCATTACCAGAAAAAAGGCTAGCACCATAATTAAAAGGATGACGAAAACAGCCAGAGCAATGGTCCATGACAGGGGAACACTGGTGCGCAGCGCTTTAATGACAGCGCCGATTCCCATAATAGGAGCAAAGCAGGCAATGCGCAGCAGCATTACAGTGGATTGCTGCACGGTCTGTACGTCGTTGGTAGAGCGGGTAATGAGGGAAGCTGTTGAGAACCTTTCCAACTCAGCAGCAGAAAAGGCGGTGACTCTTTTAAATAAAGCGCCCCTAACATCCCGGGATGATTTGGCTGCTACTCTGGCCGAGAAAAAACCGGCCAGGCCGCTGCAAAGGACAACTGCAAAGGCTACGAGAATCATAATAGCCCCGGTTTTGTAAATGTAGGACATATCCCCCTTAATGATTCCGAAGTTGATAATATCGGACATGTACCCTGGAAGCGCCAGTTCGCAGAGCGCCTGCCCAAAAAGGGCCGCAACTATGAGAACCATAATTGGCACATAGGGCTTGTAATATCTTAGCATTTCTTTCATATTGTTAATCCCCTTTCATAAATAATCAGCAGTGATTCATGTGGTGAGCCGGTCCGCCGCATACAGGTTCATCAGGCGGAACGGGCTGATCCAGCTTATGTCTATCATCCCCTGCCGCTTCTACTACATTATCACAGGCTTTTGAAACTAACTTTTGGAACATTTCCTGTTCTTCTTCTGTCATATTTTCAGTAAGAATTTTATTAAAAGTGTCCATTGTTTCCTCAGCCGCCTTCAAAAGCTCTATGGCCCTGTCTGTTGGCAGCAGGCAGTATGCCCGCCGGTCTTTTGGGTTTTGGGCCCGCTGGACATAGCCTTCGCGAATGAGCGGGCGGATTCCTTTGGCCACCGAAGCTTTGTTAAGCCCCAGATAGGAGGCCAGGTCTTCCTGAGAAACTCCCGGTTCTTTGCAGATATGCATAATGTACCCCATTTGGTGCCCGGATATTTTAAATTTTTTCAGCGCCTTAATGTGGTACATAATGCTGAACCTGTGAATAATAGAGAAACTTTTCATGTAGCTGTGATCTTTCATTTTCCATCCTCCTGCACAGCAGATATGGTTGAACTGGCAACTATCTTACTACAATAAAAAATAGTTGTCAAGGCAACTAATGTAAAAAAGTAATTGGTTAAAAGAATTGTAAAATTGTGTATATTTTCGGTTGCCCGGCACAGCTGCAAGCGCTCGGAAATGCCTGGGAGCCCAGGAATCCCCGGGAGTGTGTACAGATATGAAAAAAGTGCACTTTTGTGCACACTTTGGGCCGCCTGGCCCGGCCGCGGGGGCTCGGACATCCCTCGGAGTGTGTACAGATATGAAAAAAATGCAGATGAGAATTTTTCGTTTACAATTATCATATTTCCGTCTATACTAAAACTATAATTTTGTTTAGACGTATTAATCAAACCACAAGAGCCCAAAAGGAGGATTGTCATGGCTTACATCAAACGAGCTGCCGAAGATACGCTTCTGCAAATTTCAGAAATGTTTCCTGTGCTTCTGGTCACTGGCCCGAGACAGGTGGGAAAAACCACGTTACTGCAAAAGCTGGCGGAAACCCAGAAAGAACTTGGCATTCAGCGAAAATATGTTACCCTGGATGATCCCGATGTGCGTTATCTGGCGAAAAATGACCCGGCATTATTTATGCAAAGGTACACGCCTCCGATATTGATTGACGAAATTCAGTATGCCACAGAATTGCTTCCTTATATAAAAATGAGTGTTGACCGCTCGAAACGAAAAGGCGATTTCTGGATTACTGGGTCACAGGCTTTTCAATTAATGGAAAATGTAAGTGAAAGTCTTGCAGGTCGTGTTGGCATTGTGAGCCTATTAGGTCTTTCTGATGCAGAAATCTATCAGACGCCAAGCGAACCATTTTCCACAAACCCTGACAGCCTAATGCACCGGTTGTCAGCTGCAAAACCCCGTGGGCTAAATGAAATTTATGACCGGATTTTCAAGGGTTCCATGCCAGCCCTTTATGCAGATAAAAAAATTGACTGGGAAACCTATTACCGTTCTTATGTCAATACCTATTTGCAGCGGGATATCCGCAGTCTCACGCAGGTTGCTGATGAAATGCAATTCTATCACTTCATGACCATCGTTGCAGCCCACACTTCAAAACCAGTGATATATGAAGAACTGGCAAATTCAGCAGATATTTCTGCACCTACGGCGAAAAAGTGGCTGTCCATTTTAGTTTCATCTCACATCATTGCGCTGGTGCAGCCTTATCACAATAACGCACTGAAGCGGGTTGTAAAAATGCCTTTGCTTCATTTTCTGGATACCGGCCTTGCCGCCTACCTTTTGAAATGGGGAAATCCAGAAGCGTTGGAAAAAGGTGCCATGTCCGGTGCCTTTTTTGAAAGCTATGTCTTCTCGGAGATTTACAAAAGTTATCTGAATGCTGGAAAAGAACCGCCGTTGTTTTATTACAGGGATAAAGATCAGAAAGAAATCGATCTCCTGCTCTATCAGAATGGCATACTGTCGCCTATTGAAATTAAAAAAGCAGCCTCTCCGAAAAAAGCTGCTATCAAAAACTTCCATGTTTTAGACCCGCTCCACACCGTGGAGTCTTCTGACAAATTAGCATCACTAAAAGTAAAGGTTGGAGCTGGGAGTGTCATCTGCATGGCAAACGATCTGCTTCCAATTGATGAAAAAAACTGGTATGTACCGGCTTGGCTAATTTAGTTCTATAAGTATAGGTTGCTGAGCCCAGTACTTTTTTGCACACTTTCAACCGTCTGACCTGGCCGCGGGGGCTCGAAAACCCCTCAGAGTGTGTACAGATGTGAAAAAGATGCAACTTTGTACACACTTTGGGCTGCCTGACATGGCTGCGGGGGCTCGAAAATGTCCGGGAATGTGTACACATATGAAAAAAATGCAGATTTGTGCACACTTTCAGCTGCCCAGCATGGCCGCAGGAGCTCGAAAATCCCCAGGAGTGTGTACAGATGTGAAAAAAATGTAAGCATAAAAAAGTGAGCACCTAGAAACGGAAAGAAAAAGAAGGTAAGCTAAA
>CAUEYG010000259.1 GCA_959021945.1 uncultured Eubacteriales bacterium
CACACCAATGGTACCTGTGGAATTTTTAGTTTATAATTTAATATGGATCTTCGCAGCGCTGGGAGTCAGTATCGGCGCCTGCGGTAGTATCATCTCGATGAGAAAGTTTTTGGATGCTTAGGAGGGTTAGCAGTTATGCAAAAGAGACGAACAACGATACTGGCTTTGATGTTGGTGTGCGCACTGATTTTTAGCACAGCTTCTGTTTCGGCAAAGAGCCTTACGGAAATCAAGGATCAAATCAAACAGGAGCAGGACAAACTGGAGCAGGGAAAAAGTCAGGAACAGGATTTGGCAAAGCAGATTCAGGATTTGGAAGTAAAAATAAGCAATGCAGAAAGCCAATTGGATACGCTTCGCGGTAAAATTGAAACAACCGAAGGAAAAGTGGCTACGGCTCAGGAAGACCTAAAGCAGGCCCAGGAAGACGTGGAATCACAGAGTGAGAATCTTAATGTAAGAGTGAGAACCATGTATAAAAATGGTTCTATCGGATTTTTAGATGTTCTCTTAGGATCGGGAAGCATTTCTGAATTTATCAGCAATGTAGATATGGTGCAAAAAGTTTACACAAGCGATAAGGGTGTTCTTTCTGATCTGAAAAATGAATATAAGGTAGTAAACGAGAAAAAAGCGGAGCTGGAATCTCTGCAGGCCCAGCTGGAATCACAGAAAGAGCAGCAGCAGGAAAAGCAGGCGGAATTGACGGCAAGCAAGACGGAGGTTTCCAAAAAGAAAACTAATGTAGCAGCCAGCAATGAAGCTCTTCAGGATAATATTCAGGATTTAAACGCGGAGGCAGACCGCATTGCTGCGATCATTGAAAGAGACCGCATTAAAAGTCAAGAAAGCAATAACACTGCGAAAGGCGATAATGACAGCAATGGCAGCAACAGTGCCAGCAGCGAGAAAAGCAGCAGCGACAGCGGAAAGAGTAGCAACGGTGAAAAAAGCAGCAAGGATGATGACAGCGATGATTCATCTTCCAGCAGCAGCCAGTTTTCCTGGCCGGTTCCGGGATATTCCCGCGTTTCCTCAAACTATGGATGGAGAACATGTCCGTTCCATGGCCGTGAAAAACATACAGGTATTGATATTCCAGCCTCTTATGGAGTATCCGTAAAAGCAGCAGCTTCTGGAACCGTTATCTTTTCAGGATACTTAGGCAGTTATGGAAATGCCATTATCATCCGTCATGAAGACGGCTTGTACACCTTGTACGGACATAACAGCAGCCTGGTTGCCAGCGAGGGAACCAAGGTTTCCAAGGGGCAAACTGTGGCAAAGATTGGCAGCACAGGCAGTTCTACAGGAAATCACTGTCACTTTGAGGTCCGCAAAGGAGGAAGCGGCTACGGCAATGATGTGAATCCGTGGAATTACTTATAGGAGCTTTATCAATGAATCATATTGATCCGATCATTGAGGAATTGCTTAACATGAGAGGGATTTCGTCTCCAGAGGAAATCCGGGAGTTTTTATCAGAGAAACCACAAAAAACTTATGATCCATTCCTGCTTCCAGATTTGGAAGCGGGAGTGGATTTCCTATTACAGGCAATTCGTGAAAAAAAGAAAATATGTATTTATGGCGATTATGATGCTGACGGGATTACTTCTGTCAGCATTCTTATGGAGTTTTTGGGAACTTTGACCCAGGAGCTGGAGTTTTACATTCCTTCGCGATTTGATGAAGGATATGGGCTGAATGAAGAGGCTGTGAGAAAAATAAGGGCACAAGGTGCAGAAGTGCTGCTGACCGTAGACTGCGGCAGTGTATCCTTTGAAGAGGTAGAATTGGCAAAGAAGCTGGGAATGGAAGTTCTGGTGACAGATCATCACAGCATTGCAGAGGTCAGAGCTGACTGCCTGTTGATTAACCCAAAACGAAAAGACAGTCGTTATCCTTTTGCGGATTTGGCAGGGTGCGGAGTGGCCTTTAAACTGGCTCAAGGAATACAGAAAAAAGCAGGGATTCCAAAGCCCGTCTTGAACCGGGCTCTGGACTTGGTGGCCCTGGGCACTATTGCAGATGTGGTTCCTTTGCTGGATGAGAACAGAACCTTGGTAAAACATGGGATGCGTATCATCAGCAGCGGCTTAAGGCCCGGGCTGGCCTCTTTGATAGAGGGGTTATCCTTACACAGAGAAAAGCTCAAGAGCGATCAAATTTCTTTTGGCATTGTACCCCATCTAAATGCAGCGGGACGTATGGGAAACGCTGGGATTGCGGCTGAATTAATGCTGGAAAAAGAACAAAGCCTTATTGATGCACAGGTGGAGCAGCTAATCTTGCTTAACCAAAAGAGAAAGTCCATACAAGAGGAAGCTTATGATGCCTGCGCCCACATGATCGACCGGAATTTGCCTGAACGAAAATTTCTTGTGCTTTATGCAGAAGATGTTCACGAGGGAATTGCTGGGATTGTAGCAGGCAAGCTAAAAGACAAATATACAAAACCGGTTATCTTAGTTACCCCTTCCGGAGAACATCTAAAAGGAACAGGAAGAAGCCTTCCGGGAATCCATTTATATCATCTCCTTAAGAATCATGAAGATTTGTTCTTAAGATTTGGCGGTCATGAGGGAGCGTGCGGTTTTACCATGCCAAGAGAAAACTTTCACCAATTAGAGCAGCTTTTGGAAGAGGATATGGAGCGGCTGACGGCAGAAACGCCGACCCTTTTATCCCCTGGGCTGCAAACCGATATGAGCCTGCAGGGGGCGCAGGTTACATTAGATCTGGCCCAGTCATTGGAGTGCTTGGCTCCCTTTGGAAATAAAAACCCAAAACCAATATTTTTATTACAGCATGTAGAAATTATGAGGCAGCATCCTATGGGAGACGGAAGACATATCCGATTTTTAGCAGTCTGTCAAGACGGGTTTGGTGTTGAATGCGTTCTGTTTAACAGGGCAAAGGACTTTCAACAGCAGCTTTATGGGGATTCCTGCGTTGATCTGGCAGGCTGTGTCGATTTTCAGGAGTGGAGAGGAAATAAAAAAGTACAATTCACAGTGGAGACTGTGCTATAATATAAAAGATTGTCCAAGGTGACAAAAAAGGGGATGGAGGAAATGTTTATGCAGATGAAAAAGCAAAGTTTTGTAATCACACTGGTTGTAGTATTTCTGCTGGGCAGCGCCGCTGCATTGGGAGGCGTACTGCTTGTAGAAAACGGTATTCTTGGGGGAATGGTCAGGGTATCTAAAAAGGATTACCAATACTATAAACAGCTGAACCAGCGGTATGCCAAATTAAATGGGATCTATGACCAGATTGAAGAAAATTATTACAAGGCGCCGGATGAAGAAGACCTGGCAACAGGAATGTATAAAGGCCTGGTGGCAGGTTTAGGCGACCCGTATTCCGCCTATATGACCAGTGAAGAATACAAATCCTGGAGTGATTCGACTCTGGGAGAGTTCGATGGAGTTGGCGTAACCTTTTCCACAAACAAAAACGGTGATTATGTTGTCATTAACACAATACCGGGAACACCGGCGCGGGAAGCAGGTCTGAAAGCAGGAGATCTGATTCTGGCCGTGGACGGAAAAACTTACAGCAATATGGAGACCCTCAGTGCAGCCATAAAGGGAAAATCCGGCACAAAGGTGACTGTCACATATGAGAGAAACGGAACGCAAAAAGAAGTCACCATGAAGCGGGCCAAAATCGTGAATGTAACAGTAGACAGCAAAATGATGCAGAACCATATTGGCTACATTGCAGTGTCTTCCTTTGAGGAGCATACGGCAGAAGACTTTAAAAAGGCTGTAAGCCAGCTGGAGAAAAAAGGCGCAAAAGGGCTGATTATTGATATGAGAGGAAACGGCGGCGGCATTGTAGATGCAGGGGTCGATGTGGCGGATCAGCTCTTGGGAGAAGGAACCATTACTTATCTCCAAGACCGAAAAGGAAAGAAACAATATATTAAATCGGATAAAAACGCCATTGACCTACCTTATGTCATGTTGGTAGATGAAAATACGGCCAG
>CAUEYG010000260.1 GCA_959021945.1 uncultured Eubacteriales bacterium
CAGGCTTTCAATATTGTTTATGTATACAATTTTATCTGATTAACAGATGTTCCATTTGTGCCACCCGGAACTCTGCCCAGCTATAACTGGGGAGGTAATCATGACGATAGCGGTTGATCGCCCAAGGATCACCGTCCAAGAAACGGTAGCTATCACAGTCTAAACGTTTAGGGTCAATGGCAAGGCTGTTGCGTCTTCGTACTAAAATATCTTCTGCACCATGTTCCCGCAGCGCCGTCCGCAGATCCAGAAGCAGGCTTTGAAAATAGTTCTTCTGCGCATTATCATAAGGCTTATCCTCCCAGAGCACAGCACAGGCCTCCCGCGTCGTGATCGGCGCGCCCTGACGGTCAACCAGACAGGCAAGCAGTTCCATCGACTTAGAGCGCTTACATTCAAGCGCTTTCCCTTCTATATATACCGCAAATCCGCTAAAAGTCTGCACCTGTACCCTCTTATCCCTATCGGCATCACCATAGAGGAATGTCAGCTCCCGCTTAATATCCTCCACCGTAGCCGGCTTCATCAGATAGCCGGTCGCATGTATCTGGAATGCACCCACAGCATATTTTTCATAGCTGGTGACAAAAATAATATGTATGTCCGGCTGTATATCCTTTAGCTTTTTTGCAAGAACAAGGCCATTCATGCTGCCGAGTTCAATATCCAGAAACGCAACATCCATCTTTTCTATCTTTGCATATTTTAACGCCTGACCAGGCGAAGTAAAAGGAAAAAGCATGGCTTCCGGTCTGGCTTCCCGCAAGGCTTCTTCTAAATCCTTCAGAGCATACGGCTCATCGTCAAGAACAAGAAATCTCATCATATTTTACCGCCTTTGGTATTGATAATCTCTCGGAATCTTTAAGCCAGTAAAATCAAGGCTTTCAGATTCCATTTTTATTAAAATCCCCCACTTTTTTCGAGAAATCCTCTTGACAAACCTCAAAAGTTTTGAGGCTTCGCCCATAAGAGGAAATTATTTTTTTCGAATTGGAGGCGATTTTACTTGTTACCTGTTAACTGTGGCAGCCATGCCGACTACCAAAACTTTGTTGTTGAAAATCTTCGTAAATACTATCCGAATCCAGATTCCATCGCCCGTTCTACCTGGGATATCATTGACCGTTTTTGGAATCTTGACCTTTCCTACACGGATGAAAAGCTCAGAAATAAATATTCTGTCTTTGGTCCCGCTCTCAGGACTCCCTCCTGTATGCAGCGTTCTTATCTGTTAGCACTTTTTAAAGTCTCTTCCCTGACGGAATGGGCCGCACAACTCAAAATCAATCCTCTCTATGCCCTGCTCAGTGGATTTGAGTTTGGTAATACTCCCGGCGTTGGCACTTTTTATGATTTCTTAAATCGGCTTTGGTTTACAATCAGGAATTCCTACAAAGTCAGTATCTAAAAAGCTTATCAATCCTGATTCACTGGCACTTGCCGGAGATGGTACCCCGATTGTAACTTCTGCCAGCCCGACTGTGACATCGGATGGCATTCATCCCGTTCCTGCTTCTATCATGGATACGATTTCTATATGCTGGTCGCTTCTGATTCCGAAAGTGACCTTCCTGTTTTCCCCTTGCAGAGTCCGGCGTCCCGGCATGATTCACATGGATTTCTTCACACATTTTTCAGAATGAAAAACGTGGTGAACCTCCTTGTTCCGATTCGAAATACGGAAGAACTGTACATCTTGCCATGAAAGACAATCCAAGATTAATCAATATACCGCCTCGTGACAGCAAGGAATGGAAATCCGAATTTCATGCAAGAACTTCTGCAGAACGTTCTAATAAACGTGAGAAATTAGACTTTAAATTAGAAGACGGCAGACACCGCTCTACTAAGATGTGGTACTGCCGCCTCTATCATATCATGATGTTACAGCATCTTGATGCGTGGGAGTTACCCTATGAATCCTCTCTGAAAAAGTCGATTCTACAAACGGCATAATCCTATTTAGATTATACACTCTTCTCCGGCGCAGCAACAGATCGTTGTCTCTATTTCTCCTATCTTTTTTTAGATGAATATTGTAGCTTGGCTGCTATATTCATTTACTATAATAAACTAGTAGTATGTACTTGAATACCATGTGCAAAATCATACAAATATTTCATCCATTTTATATGTCCAATGGTACACAACTGGTTCCTCATTTATCTCCGCTATATATTGATAAATGCGTTCTTCCAGTTCTTCCCTACTCTCTACCCTGATTCCTTTCAGGAACTGTTTTGCCATCTTGCCGCAAAAGCTCTCTATTAGGTTGAGCCATGAACCATGCTTTGGAGTAAACACAAACTCAAACCGCCCCTGCCTTGTCGCAAGATACTTCTGTGTTTCTTTTGACGTATGGGCGGAATGGTTATCTAATACAAGGCGGAGTGTATCTTGTGCCGGATATTTTTCTTCCAGCTTTTTTAAAAAGGCTATAAAGTCAGAACTTTTATGACTGCTACTTACCAACGGAACAATCTCCCCTGTGAGCAGATCCATTCCGGCCAGCAGGGACAGCGTTCCCAGGCGCTTATATTCATAATCACGGGCAACCATGCCATGCTCCGGTGTCGGCGGGAGGTCAGGGGCAATATTTTTCAATGCCTGTATCCCGGGCTTTTCATCATAGGAAACCGTTGCCGTTTTGGGTTCCTCCATAGGGAGCGCAAGGTTCCCGTTACCGTCAAAACACAGGAATACCTGCTTATAGACAACAAGGACATCATGTATTTTAGATTCAAAATCAGGTTCTTTCCTTTCAAGATAATAAGTCATTTTATTTGGTTTTATCTCATTGCTTTCCAATATCATGCGTACAGTATTATGCGATATTTGGGACAACCCCTGATATCCCGCCTCCCCACAGTGTGTCCGGATATATTTCCGGAGGCTGCGGTAAGTCCATAATTCCTCCGCCAGCCCGCTGTCCTTTGGCTTTGAACAGGCAATATTTGTAATCCAGGCTTTCTCTTCATCACTTATGCTGCCCGGCTTTCCAGTCCTTGCTGAATCATTCATGGCAAAATCCAGGCCGGCGGCAATGTATTTTGTCACAAAAGTTGCCACAGTATTACGATGTACCCCGATGGAAGCGGCAATTTCCGAATTTGGCATGCCGTCTGCACTCATCAGCAGGATTTTTGCCCTTTGAACCTTCCGGTACTGGGCTGTTTGGGATTTTTCCAATTTTTCAAGAAACTCCCTGTCTTCTGATTTCAAGGTGATATTGCCGTATTTTTTATTTCTGCCCATGAATATATCCTCCGTTTTGGTACGATACATTCACTATAACATGCATTCCTTATTTGCACAAGAAATTTAAGTACGTTCTACTAGTGATTGCAACAACTCTGCAACAAAAATATTTATTTGATAAAAAAATTACAGTGGATTGCAACGGTTATCTTCTAGCCGCCCAGACAGCTGATAATATCATGCTCTGAGGCTTCCGCCCTAAGCACGCTTTCCAGCATTCCCCACAACACCCAATACACCGGCGTGACCGTCGTAATGCTCATACTAAAAATGACCTTATCCAATAGGCTGCAACTCATCCCGCCAGTATCAGCGGAAATCTATTCCTCCTGCTGATTTTCACCACTCTTGCTATCTGGGAGCATATTGCCGTCAAGCAGGCCGCCAGTCCCCATATTCCAAGATTCACGGCTATCGTCAAGTATTCATTTTCTGCCGTGTCCACAACGCTGAACGGATACCCTGCCGGAAATTCATCGAAAAAGCGGGGCATAAACCGCATCACGAAGGTATCCGGTCCACTTCCCAGAACCCGATATTCCCTAATAAGCGGAAGTGTTCTCTTCCAGATAAGTCCGCGCATTGTGCCGAAGCTGTCCAAAAATTCCCCGTGCAACATTTGATGAATCTCATACAATAAAATTGTAAGAAGCCCCTCACGGTGCGCAAATCCCAGCCATACGATATCCTTCCACGGAGAAAACAGAGAAGACAATATGACAATCCCTAAAA
>CAUEYG010000261.1 GCA_959021945.1 uncultured Eubacteriales bacterium
TGCGTAGCAGTACTGGAAGGGGGAGAACCTGTAGTAATCGCCAATGCAGAAGGAAACAGGACAACTCCGTCCGTAGTAGGCTTTGCAAAAAACGGAGAAAGACTGATCGGTGAAACAGCCAAAAGACAGGCAATCACCAATCCGGACAGGACCATTGCTTCTATCAAGAGACATATGGGTACTGATTATACTGTACAAATTGATGACAAAAAATATACACCGCAGGATATTTCCGCTATGATTCTGAGCAAGCTAAAGGCAGATGCGGAAAGCTATCTGGGCGGCACAGTGACAGAAGCTGTTATTACAGTGCCTGCTTACTTTACGGACAGTCAGAAGCAGGCGACCAAAGATGCAGGAAAGATCGCAGGTCTTGATGTAAAGAGGATTATCAATGAACCGACAGCTGCTTCTTTAGCATACGGCCTTGACAAAGACGAAGCGCAGCACAAGATTTTGGTATATGACTTGGGAGGCGGTACCTTTGACGTATCCATTTTGGAACTGGGCGACGGCGTCTTTGAAGTACTGGCTACAAACGGCAACAACAAGCTGGGCGGCGATGATTTTGACGAAGCAGTGCTCAACTATCTGGCAGATACCTTTGCAAAAGAAAACGGCATTGATCTGAGAAATGATAAAATGGCGCTTCAGAGACTGAAAGAAGCTGCAGAAAAGGCAAAGAAAGAATTGTCCAGCGCTCAGACTACCAACATCAATCTGCCGTTTATCACAGTAAACCAGGATGGCCCTCTGCACATGAACATGGACCTTTCTAGAGCCAAGTTTGACCAGCTGACTTCTGATCTGGTTCAGAAGACCATCGAACCAATGCAGAAAGCTATGAATGACGCAGGTGTAACAAACAATGATCTTTCAAAAGTAATCCTAGTAGGCGGGTCCACGAGAATTCCAGCTGTACAGGATGCAGTTAAGAGAGTAACGGGAAAAGAACCATTTAAAGGAATCAACCCGGATGAATGTGTAGCAATCGGTGCTGCTATTCAGGCAGGTGTTCTGACTGGTGAAGTAAACGATGTGTTGCTGCTGGATGTAACTCCGCTGTCCCTGTCCATTGAAACCTTAGGCGGCGTGGCTACAAAGCTGATTGAAAGAAATACGACTATTCCAACAAAGAAGAGCCAGATTTTCTCCACAGCTGCAGATAACCAGACTGCTGTAGATATTCATGTAATGCAAGGTGAACGTGAAATGGCTTCTGGAAATACGACTTTAGGACGTTTCCAGCTGACCGGTATTCCTCCTGCACCGCGTGGAGTTCCTCAGATCGAAGTTACATTTGATATTGACGCTAACGGCATCGTAAATGTACACGCAAAGGATATGGGAACCGGTAAAGAACAGAGCATTACCATCACCTCTTCCACAAAATTGTCTGATGATGAAATTCAGGCAAAGGTGAAAGAAGCAGAACAGTATGCAGCAGAGGATAAGCAGAGAAAAGAAGAAGTAGAAGTAAGAAATCAGGCTGAAACTCTGGTATATGAAACAGAAAAGAACCTGAAGGAAATTGAAGGCAGCTTATCAGAAGAAGAGAAAACTGCTGTAAACACAGCAAAAGACCAGCTGTCCAAAGCATTGGAAGGCAACAATATTGAGGAGATCAAGGATAAGACCGAAAAACTGACACAGCAGTTCCATGCTATTTCGGCAAAAATGTATCAGCAGGCACAGCAGGCTCAGCAAAACGGAGCTGACGCTGGCGCAGGCGGATTTGATCCAAATGCTGCTGGGCAGGGCGGCGGCACTGCTGCAGGCGGTCCGGCAGGGGACAATGTAGTGGATGCTGACTACGAAGTAGTAGACGATGATAAGAAAGACAATTAATAAAACTTTGTCAGAGCACTCCTTTTCGGGAGTGCTCTGACCGAGTATTTCATCGCATAACATACTTAGAGTGAGGAAGAATGAATGGCAGAAAATAAAAGAGATTACTACGAAGTCCTTGGACTGAAAAAGGGCGCCAGTGATGATGAGATCAAGAAAGCGTTTCGAAAGATGGCTATGAAATATCATCCTGACAAAAATCCCGGAGATAAAAATGCCGAAGAACAATTTAAGCAAGTAAATGAAGCATACAGCGTTTTATCTGATCCTGATAAAAAAAGTAAATATGACCGCTTTGGACATGCGGGCGTGGACCCTAACTCTGGGTTTGGCGACGGCGGCTTTGGCGGTTTTGGAGGCTTTGGCGGTGCAGGCGGCTTTGAAGATATCTTTGATATGTTCGGAGGTATGTTCGGCGGCGGCGGGTCGCGCCAGAGGAGACGAAATGGGCCTATGAAAGGAAATGACCTTCAAAAGGCCATGACCATTACCTTTGAAGAAGCTGCCTTTGGTACAAAAAAGGAAATTCAGCTCAATAAATATGTAGAATGTGAAACTTGTAAAGGCACAGGAGCACAGCCCGGCACATCGAAGACAACTTGTTCCAAATGCGGAGGCACAGGAGAAGTGCGTACAACACAGAAAACTCCGTTTGGAACATTTCAGAGCTCTTCCCCTTGCCCTGACTGCGGAGGTACAGGCCAGATCAATGAACATCCATGCCAGGACTGCGGCGGAACTGGAAAGGTTAGGAAAACAGTTACAATTTCTGTTGACATTCCAGCGGGAGTGGATAACGATTCCGTTATTTCTATTAAAGGTCAGGGTGAGCCGGGAACAAACGGCGGTCCCAGCGGCGATCTTTATGTAGTTTTGACCGTAAAGCCTCATAATCTCTTTGAAAGAAGGGGACAGGATTTATGGCTGGAAATTCCAATTACCTTTGATCAGGCGGCTCTTGGCGACGACATTACAGTACCTACTTTGGAAGGGAAAGTCTCCTATAAGGTTCCGGCAGGGACACAGCCAAACACTGTGTTCAGACTGAAAAACAAGGGGATTAAATCAATTCGGTCCAGCAGAAAAGGCGACCTGTATGTAAGAGTATTGTTGGAAGTTCCGACAAAATTAAGCGGAAAACAGAAAAAAGCAATCCAAAATATGGCAAAAGAAGTAAATCACGATTGCTATCATAAGAAAAGCGGATTTTTAGACGCAATGAAAGAGTTCTTTAGCTGATAAAATAACGAGATAAAAAGCATAGCCTTTGGAGGTAAGTTCACCAGATCATATTCCAAGACTATGCTTTTTTTGTAAGTGGCAAAGAGAGTTTTAATGTATAATTGTCATATCCCTTTACAGACATTTCATCCAGCAAAATATCTTCATAAATATGGGTTCCTATCTGAAACCCATGGTCTGTTCCATATTGAATCAGCTGAGCGCACATGGATTCGATATGATCGTAACCTCGGTTATCGCAGCATACAGCAAAGATACCGGCAGGGCGGGCAGTGACGGCAGGCAATTCTGTTTCACTGACTTTTGTGTAAAAATGAGAGTAGATATAGCTCTTCCCAGGCTTAATGCATTCTACAGGAATCATTCCTCCAATTGCGTAAGCACTGTAAATATCAAGGCTGTGACAAAAGTTTAGATGTTCTGTTACAGCAGCTGCAATGGCTTTGTCCTCATCAGCGCCATTATACTCTGTAACGATCAAATATTCTTCCGGCCTATTTTCTAAAAGAATTTCCCCTATGGGAATAGAAAGCCCTTCCTTTGTTAACTCCATTTTTGTTTGAATAAAACGTTTGAGCCATTGGAGCTCTTTGATTTTTTCATCCACCTCTCTTTGCTGCTTTTCCAAAAGTGTGAGAAAGGCTTTGGGACTTCTATGATCCAGATAGTCTTTAATATCAGCAAGAGGCATTTCCAATTCTTTTAACACGGAGATTGTGTAAAAAATTTCCAATTGATTGTAAGAATAATAGCGATATCCGTTGTTCCCTACAATTTCCGGTGAGAGAATCCCAATATCATCATAATGAAAGAGGGTCTGTTTTTTCACATTGCATAGACGTGCAAATTCCCCAGTGGTAAAATAGTCTTTCAAATTTTTTCCCATTTTTTAAGTTCCTCCT
>CAUEYG010000262.1 GCA_959021945.1 uncultured Eubacteriales bacterium
TCCAATAGAGTTCCTCCTTAATCATTGATCATCAGTATATCATATTTTGCGCCAAAATGGGCAAAATACCTATTGAAGGGAGTGATATCTTTGAGAAATCTGATTTTGGCACTGATTATCATTGGTGCAATCAACTGGGGTTTGATCGGTTTTTTCCAATACGATCTGGTCTCCAGCATTTTCGGACCTAACTTACAGATCATCAGCAGAATTATTTTTGCAGTTGTTGGTCTGGCTGGACTTTATGCTATATCCTTTTTCTTTAGTAAGGGAAAAAATTCCGTCTGATTACAGACGGAATTTTTTTGCCGGTCAATGATTCTTACTGATCGTTCTATACTAGCAAACAGGTTCTCTGTCGCAGCATTCATCACCACAGCCTACTACTGATGGTTTACAGAAAATCATTACTAAAATCAGAAAGAAAAACAGCAAGGAAGGCGCAACGCCTTCTTCATGATTGTTACAACCTCTCATATGGATATACCTCCTAAAATTCTTTTTCTATCACTATATGCTGCCTTTCTGATTGTGTGCCCGGCCACTACACATCTCTGTCTTTGAGATAGGATAAAATCTTTCGCATTTCAGCAGGATGAAAGGTCATACCCTTTGACATATGTTCGTGCTCCGGGTCCCAATCTCTGATATCATATTTTGCAGGGCTGTTGTTCCAGGATACCAGATTAATTTCCTTATTCCATCCTGTAGGATATGGCTTAATGATCCCAATTCGCTCTTTAATCTCAAAAACAATCTCCGATCTGTCTGTGTCTGCCATCTTATGTAAATCTCCTTTCCCTTGATTGCAGGCCCCTTTTCTACCTGCAACCATATTATACATTTATTGGTAAATATTGTCAATTCCTTTCTGTTAATTTTTTTACTTTTTCAATGGAATCTACAGGAGCATTGCAGCGGAAGTTCTGGCAAAAATAATAATCAACCTCTTTTTTTGGAAAAGCATACTCTTTTAAGGCCGGATTGATCCGCTCTATTTCCTCCTGGTTATCACAAGTCTTTACCAAAATCTCCATGTCCAGCTTGTGTAATTCTTTTATAGGCAGATTGTCCCTTGCTACACAGATCAGCTGCCCGCGGTCGGGATAGGTTTCACTTAAAACCCACATAAAAAAGCTATGCCCTGCCGGATGGCGGACTGCACTGCTGAGAAATCCTTGCTGCTGCTCCCATGCCTGGCGCCACTTGCTGCTGCCTGTATAGAAGGCTAATCTTTTCATAACCAGTGCAGCAACGGAATTTCCTGATGGCATGGCGCCGTCATAAAATTCTTTGGGCCTTACAAACAGCTGCTCGCTGTCCTTTCCATATAAAAAACAACCGCCTTCCTCTTCATCAAAGAATTGTTCCAGCATCTGCTCTCCTACAGCAACAGCTTTTTTCAGGTATTCTGCGTCAAAGGAGGAAGCATAACATTCCAGCAGAGCCCAGGCAAAGAAAGCATAGTCTTCCAGGGTTCCCGGATAGGCGGCTTCTCCAAGTCTCCATCTGGCCTGCAGCTTCCCATTTTCGTCGCAGAGATGTTTCCAGATAAAAGCTTCTGCCCGCATGGCCATATCGAAATAGTCGGGTCTGTCCAGTTTTCTTGCCGCCCGGGCCAGGGCTGCAATCATCAGACCGTTCCAGCCGCTCAGGATTTTATCGTCTTTATGAAGTGAAGTTCGTTTTTTCCTAAATTGAGACAGTTTTTCCAGCACTTCCGGCTCTGCAAACTCTTTGTAATCCGCATCTTCCAAGCGGTTTGGTATGCTCTTCCCTTCGAAATTTCCTGCTGCAGTAATATTGTAATGACTGCAAAAATGCTCCCCTTTTTCTTGCCCCAACACTTCTTTTATTTCGCCGGGAGAAAAAACATAATATTTTCCTTCAACACCATCGCTGTCGGCATCCTGACTGCAAAGGAAGCCGCCTTGTTCCTGTGTCAGTTCCTCTACCACATAGGTTGTAATTCGCTCTGCAATTTGTTTATAGAGGTTGTTTCCTGTCTTTTCAAAGCCTTCTGCATAGGCCATCAGCAATAAGGCATTGTCATACAGCATTTTTTCAAAGTGAGGCACCAGCCAGCGATCATCTGTGGAATAGCGGCAGAATCCGCCTCCTATATGGTCAAAGATTCCTCCCCGATACATCTGTACTAAGGTTTTTTCTGCCATGAAAAGGCATTGACTCTCCTTCCGGGATAATAGGAATAATAAGTTATGCGGCGATGGGAATTTAGGCATGGGTCCGAATCCGCCCCACTTGGAGTCAAAACTTTTCGCAAAATAGGCTGTTGCTTCATCCATTAAGGTAGCCGGCGACTTTTTACTATCCCGACCCTGGTTTTGTTGGTTGGCAGCCACAAAGGATGTGATCTTTTCGCTTTCTTCTAAAAGCAGGTCCCTCTTCTTTTGCCAGTTTTCCTGAACAAAGGTAAGCAGTTCTATTAAGCCCACATGTCCGTGTTTTTCTCTTTTGGGGAAATAGGTTCCTGCGAAAAAAGGCTTTTTTTCCGGCGTCATGATAATGGTAAGGGGCCATCCTCCTGAACCGGTAAATGCCTGGCAAACGGTCATATAGACAGAATCAATGTCCGGGCGCTCTTCTCTGTCTACTTTGACAGAAACAAAATTTTGGTTCAACAGCTCTGCCACTTGTTTATCTTCAAAGGATTCGTGAGCCATAACATGGCACCAGTGGCAGGTTGAGTAACCGATACTGAGGAAAATGGGCTTGTCTTCTGTCCGCGCTTTGTCAAAAGCTGCCTCTCCCCAGGGATACCAATCTACCGGGTTGTCCGCATGCTGCAATAAGTATGGAGATTTTTCACCGGCTAAACGGTTAGGTTTTGTTTTCTCATTGTACATTTCATCACCTTCTTAAAATGGAAAAAGAGTATTTGCTATATTACAAATACCCTTTTTCCTCTATTTTAAATATGCGTTCCTTTTTAGCGTTCCCTTTTGCAACTCCGGTTATACGAATCTGCCTTCAGATTCCACTATATCATTAACTCTTACTAAAGCTCTGATAAAAGAGCCATCCAATTTTGCCGATCCTTTAATATTCGCAATATGGTAATTTCCTTATTAACCACATCGACAATAAAAAACAGATTATATGTATCGAAAGGTTTTATACGAATCTCATATCCCCGATATTCAAAGCCAACACCTCGATAGCCAAACGGAAATAATTCTAACCGTTTAATCTCTTTTTTATACTGATCCAAGAATTTAAGCGCTGCCGTTTTATTCTTTAGATTCTCAATTAAATACTCTGCTGTTCTAGTCACGTCTTCAATTGCTTCAAGAGTTTCCGATAGCTTATAAGCCATATTTTTTTAACCTCTCCTGAACCATTTTCATTGCATCATCATGCGGCACTACACGACCATTTTCCATATCATCAATGCCTTTGTCCAGTGATTCATAGAACTCTTCTTTTTCCTTTCTATTAAATCCACCAGTCATTTCTTTTTTCAATGCTTCCACATCTATCCCTCCTTCAATCTTTACCTTTTCCCCAACTTCAATTGTATCTATTATATCACAAATCCATTGTTGCAGCTTATTTTGTTTTGCGGGGACACTGCAAAAGCCACAGGAATGGGATAGTCCCCTCTTACCCCATATCCCATTCAAATCCGGCATTTTCGCTGTAATGAGAAAAAATCTCTGTTCCACCTTGGCACACCCTGTAAAAAACAGTACAGGCCGGGCTTTCATGAATCTGACGGTCCATGCTGCCCTGCCTGGGAGCCTTCAGAGGATGAGGATTCTCTCGAATCAGTCGGACTTCCAGGCTCAACCCGCCTTGTTCCACTACAATTTCCTCTTTGGATACCTTTTTTACTTTAACGCCAAGATACGTGGCCAGCCGATGTTCCTTCCCATTCAAATAGAGGAAACCAACACATCCTAAAAAGGACTGTCCCATAAAGGGT
>CAUEYG010000263.1 GCA_959021945.1 uncultured Eubacteriales bacterium
AATCTTCGTCCAAAAGGCGTATCTATCCGTGTGCTGCGGTGTTCAGGCAAAAAAGCCCTGATTTATGTGTACCGCGGCCACCGGGTCCAGGAAGAATTAAAGAGACGGGGTGTTTTTAACTTCCTTTCAAACTATGGCTATGAGACAGATCATCTCGATATTTGTCTGCAATTTCTCAGCATGCGGATATCTTCTCACTCAGAATTTCCTCACGAGATTGGTCTGTTTCTTGGCTACCCTCTCGATGACGTAAAGGGTTTTATTCAGCACAAAGGAAAAAACAGCCGCTGTGAAGGCTGTTGGAAAGTCTATTGTAATGAATGTGAAGCCCGCCATCTCTTTGCCCAATTCGAAAAATGCAGAACGATTTATTATGATTTGTTTAACCGCGGAAAGACAGTCAGTCAGCTGACTGTTACCGCATAATTGATAAATGAGAAAGATGAGGCATTTAATATGAGCAAAACAGCAGTTGTTTATTGGAGCGGTACCGGAAACACAGAGACCATGGCCCAATCTGTTCTGGAAGGTGCGAAAGGCGCCGGAGCTCAGGCTGAACTTTTTACTGCCAGTGAATTTTCACCGGAAAAAGCCGCAGAATTTGACAGCATTGCATTTGGCTGTCCTTCCATGGGTGCGGAAGTGCTGGAAGAAGATGAGTTCCAGCCAATGTGGGATTCCTGTAAAAATTCTATCTCCGGCAAAAAGATCGCTATCTTTGGCTCCTACGGATGGGGCGACGGCGAATGGATGAGAAACTGGGAAGCAGAATGTCGTGACTTAGGTCTGAGTCTAGCCTCCGAACCGGTCCTGGCCAATGAAACTCCTGATGATGATGCCTGCCAAAACTGCCAGGAGCTTGGAGCATCTCTAGCATAAGCCATACAAATTAGCATTTCACAAGCATACATAAGTCTGATAAAATCATAAAGAGCGCCTGTAGCCCAGGCGCTCATCTCCTTTACATTTCCATAATAATCGCCATCAGTGGTATGCTGGCAATGGAAAATACAGTGGACAGCAGCACGGTTTTCGTAGCAAAGGCTGTAAGACCTTTGTACTGCTGACTGAAAATAGTAGAAACAGATGCCACCGGCATAGCAAAACTGACAATCAATACTTTCTCCAACAGCGTAAAATCTCCTGCCCATAATTTAACAACCCCAATAACAACCATTGGTACAATGATCAGTTTTACAAAGCACACTGCGTACACCTGCCAGTCGCCGGCCACCTCCTTGAATTTTAAGCCGCCCAATTGGAATCCAATGACAAACATCGTAAGCGGCGTTGTAGCTGCTCCAATCATTTCCACGGACCCGCCGATCAGCTCCGGCAGTCTGATATTGAACAAAAACAGGACCAGACCGATTACAACCCCAATCAGCCCAGGGCTTAAAAATTGCCGCGCCCCTACTTTTAGCTTGGCTCCGGCGGACAGCTGAATCAGCATAATTCCAACTGTAAAAAGCAAAATATCGTTAATGAGTTCTATAATGGCCGCGAAAAAAATGGCCTCTGTTCCGTACAGCGCCTTTATGACAGGAATGCCGATAAACCCTGTGTTTCCAAAGATCATCATAAAGATTGTCAAATACTGTTTTGTCTTAGGCATACGCAGCAGCTTTGCCAGAGGTATGCTCAGGATGGCCAAAATCACAAATACAGTCAGCGCCACTGCCAATATGTACCCACTGTCCTTTAGTGTCTGAATGCTGAACTTCATCTGCATCGCATCAATAACAAGACAGGGCCACGTAAGATTTACCACAATGCTGGAAACAGCCTCGTTCTGATTTTCCGTAAGAACCTCCCTTTTGCGAAAAAAGAGGCCTGGTAAAATCAAAATAAAAATCATAATCAAGGAACTGAGAATTGGCCAAATCACCATTTTTTACTACCTCCCCACAGATATCTGTCTATTTTCAAAAAAAAATGCTATAAATACCTTTGTTTATCATTCAAAAACAAAGAAATTTATAGCACCCTGGCTGTTTACCTACACATGATACCTCAATTCATCCATTTTTTCAATTCCTAAAATTGTTTTTTTGTGTATTTTTAACAGTTATGTATGAGCAACCTCTGTCTTTTTCTTAAAATCCCCCCTTTCTGCCAGAAAAGAAACAGCAATACCAAAGATAATAGCCCACACCGGCGCGCCGATTCCAGCTATGGAAATGTGAGACAAGCCTATTACAAAAGCAGTAAGGGCTCCCAGAGTAAAGCGTTTTTGGCCAAAGGCCTCTGTCAATGAGCTGGTCAAAAGACCGATCATAGCAAGGCCGCAGATGATTTTAATAATCCCAGGGGGTAGCAAAGATACTAGGCTGATGACAGCCCCTGCCATTAACACAATGACAGCGGTTATGGCGCTAAAAATCATAGCATTTTTATATCGCGCTTTCTTTGGCCCTGCATCTTTCCCTGCCAAAATAGCAATGGCCGGACCTGCCAGAGAAATAGTATGCCCCAGCCCAAAGGAGCTTATTACGGAACTTGCGCCGCAGAAAAGGGTCACTTTATCTAATGGAAGATCAAAGCCATTAGCCTTTAATACTCCATACCCTTTTAACATATCTGAAATTGCCATGATTACCAGAGGCAGACTGACATAAAGGAGAACATCCAGCTCTAATCCGGGCAAAACCAGCACCGGCGGCATCCAGCTCAGATCAACAGATGTTCCTGCGGCCCCGCTGCTTTCTGTTAAAAAGCAAGTTACAAAAACAGCAGCAATGAGGGCTGCCGCCTGAGGAGGAAACCGTTTAAAAAACACATTGATCAGAAAATATGCGGCTACAATAATGCCTCCTGCCAAAGGCGCTCCCTTTACACCGGCTACCAAATCAAGGCCGTAGCTCATATACACTCCTCCCACCATGGCCAGCACAATAGGAATCGGTATGTATATAACAAGCCGCTCCACCAGCTTTAATGCGCCTAGCACCATTAAAATCACGCCTGCGGCAAGGTATCCCGTAACCATTTGCTCCAGAGAAAATTCCTTTAGCAAAGGCCCCACTACTGCTACTGCAGTAATAGAGGGGGCCGCATAGACCGGCATTTTAAAGGATTTTGACAAATAGACGCTCAAAAATCCGCTGATAAACAAACCGCACATAATAATAGAACTGATCTGCCGGTTTGTAAGGCCGGCAGACACACCCATAGCTGTAAAAATTGGTACAGCCCCTGCAAGGGCAAAGATAATGGACGTTAAGATGGTACTGATGCTGTCTGATTCTATTTGCTTTAACTTGTTCAAAGTAACGCCCCCTCTAACCTAAAATTAATTTCATAATGACCGCTACAGCGGCAATGCTGACACCAATAGGAACTGCAGCCCCGCAGAGCACCGGATACCGCTTTACATGCTTCATGCACCAACCAAACCCCAGATTTACAAGAGGTCCTGTAATCAAAATATTTAACAGAGATGCCAGCAAAACGGTGGGAAGAGCAGTTCCAAACTGCATGACACATACCGATGCTCCCACAACAGCGCCAAAGGTTGGACAGAAGCCAACGGCTGACCATTGTTGATAAAACAAAAACGCGCACACGCCCCCTGTTATTAATTGTGCTGTTAAAACCGCCGGGAACAAAAAGGGAATTCCAGAGCAAATGTGAGCCGGATTTAAAAACCAGCTGACAAAAGAACCGATCAAAAGAAAAATCCCCACCACTTCACTTCCAAAAAAGGAAAGCTCTGTTAAATCCGTAATACTCCTTCTCAGCATCCAGGAAAACTTTGGTTCAGGCAAGACCTGGGCCTTATCCTTATATGGAGAGAGCACCGGCTTTTCCGTGCCTTTTATCAGAGCCCTGTTCCAGGGCAAAAGGCGAAAAATCTCTACAATTAAAATGCCTGCTAAAAATACAGCAAAGATTAAAATAAGGCACAGGGGCGGCAGCCCCACTTTCTGTG
>CAUEYG010000264.1 GCA_959021945.1 uncultured Eubacteriales bacterium
AAATGGAAGGGTAACTGGGCAATATGCAGTGTCCGTAAGGACAGCGGCGATGACCCTGATGTAACAAACGGAGCTTTGGTATATGGGAAAGTGGAGCTATGGGACGGACCGCCGGGCAGTCTGCGCATAGACGGAGGCCAAGGTATCGGAAGAGTAACAAAGCCGGGACTTGCATGTCCTGTAGGAAGCGCAGCTATTAATCCGGTGCCCAGAAAAATGATTGAACAGGAAGTAAAAAAAGCAGCGCAGCAGTTTGGATATGCAGGCGGTCTGGCCGTAGAGATTTCTATCCCTCAAGGAAAAGCTCTGGCGGAAAAAACTTTTAATCCAAAGCTTGGAATTGTAGGAGGTATTTCGGTTCTGGGAACCAGCGGCATTGTGGAGCCCATGAGCGAACAGGCCTTGATTGACACTATTAAAGTGGAGATTAATGTAGCAAAGGCCATGGGTACAAAATATTTGGTTCTGACTCTGGGAAACTATGGAGAAGCTTTTCTGCAAGAGACGAAAGCAGTAAAAGACCTTGTTTATGTAAAGTGCAGCAACTTTATTGGAGATGCCCTTACTTATGCAAAAGAACAGGGTTTTCAAGGAGTACTCCTTGTGGGCCATATTGGTAAGCTGATAAAAGTTGCTGCAGGCGCCATGAACACCCATTCCAAATATGGAGACAAACGAATGGAAACATTGGCTCTTCATGTGAACCGTTTGGGCGGAGATGGACAATCTCTCCTGTCCTGCGTTACAACAGAAGATGCTGTTTCTAAAATAAAAAAAGAAGAACCTTCCATGGAAAAGCCTTTGTGGGATTCTGTTTTAAAGGCAATCAAGGATCAGATGGAAGCTAGGGTTGGCAAAGGGCTGATGACGGAAGCAATGATTTATTCCAATCAGTTTGGTTATCTGGGAGAAACCCCGGGAACAGAAGCCTTTCTTGCTGCGGCTAGAAAAAAGGAGGAACAAGGATAATGGCAAAGCTATATGGACTGGGTGTAGGACCGGGAGACCCGGAGTTAATGACCCTAAAAGCAGTACGATTAATCGAAGAATGTGATATTGTGGCTCTTCCTGCCTCAGGGAAAGCAGTCAATGCGGCTTATACCATTGCCAAAGGTGCAGTGCCGGACCTTGACAAAAAAGAAATTGTGGAAGTTGCCATGCCCATGACCAGGGACAAGGAATTACTGGAAAAAAGCCACGAAGCAGCGGCAGAGAAGATTTGCGGTTATTTGAAAGCAGGAAAAAATGTGGCTTTTCTTACTTTGGGAGATCCATCTATCTATTCTACCTACAGTTACGTCCATGACCGGATATTGGCAAAGGGTTATGAGGCTCAGATGGTTCCTGGAATTCCATCTTTTTGCGCAGTGTCAGCAAGGCTTAATGAGGGCCTGACCGATGCAGCGGATGCCCTTCACATTGTGCCGGCATCCTATGAGGGGCTTGAGGAATCCATGGAAATGAAAGGCACAAAAGTCTTGATGAAGAGCGGAAAGTCAATCGGAAAGATAAAAGAAATGATTCAAGAAAACCCCAAAAGATGGTCGGCTAAAATGGTAGAGCGGTGCGGCATGGAAGGGGAAAGGGTGTTTTTTTCTGCAGAGGAAATCGACCCGGAAGCAAGTTATTTTTCAATTATCGTAGTTAAGGATAAATAAAGGAGACGGATTATGGTATATTTTGTTGGCGCAGGACCGGGGGCAACGGACTTGATTACAGTGAGAGGGCAAAACCTTTTGAAAACAGCCGATGTGATCATTTATGCCGGCTCACTTGTAAATAAAGAGCATTTGGATTTGGCTAAGGACAGCTGCCGGATTTATAACAGCGCCTCCATGACCTTGGAAGAGGTGATTCAGGCTATGAAAGAGGCTGAGCAAGAAGGAAAAATGACGGTGAGACTTCATACAGGAGATCCCAGCATTTACGGTGCCATTCGGGAGCAGATGGACTTGTTAGATGAGGCGGATATTTCTTATGAAGTGGTGCCGGGAGTCAGCTCTTTCTGTGGTGCAGCGGCTGCGTTGAAAGCGGAATATACCTTGCCTGATGTTTCCCAAACCGTGATTATTACCAGAATGGCAGGCAGAACCCCTGTACCAGAAAAAGAAGAGATGGCGCTGCTGGCATCCCATCAGGCAACTATGGCTATTTTTCTCAGTACCGGACTTTTAGATTCTCTGCAAGAGCGTCTGCTGGCAGGAGGATACAAACAGGATACTCCTGCTGCAATCGTTTATAAGGCTACTTGGCCGGAAGAAAAAGTAGTTTACGGTACAGTAGGAACGCTGCCTGAATTGGCGAAAGAAAACAACATTACAAAGACCGCCCTGATTTTAGTAGGAGCGTTTTTGGGAGATGCTTATGAGCGTTCAAAGCTGTACGATCCTTCCTTTAGCCATGAGTTCCGGGAGGCTTCCAAATGATGGATATCAGAATGGTAGGCATTGATCATCAGAATGCTTCTATTCAGGAAAGAGAGGCCTTTGCTTTTACGAAAAATCAGGCAAAAAAGGCCATGGCTACGTGGAAGGAAGACCATCCTTTCTCCGGCTGCCTGCTCCTTTCTACCTGCAACAGGACAGAGCTGTGGGTCAGCGGCGGAGAAAACATGGATCCTTTCACCCTTTTATGTAAAGCAAAAGGAAAAGAACCGGAACCTTATGCTGCGCTGGCTGTGCATCGCCAAGGGCAGGAGGCAGTGACCCATTTGCTGCAGCTGATCTGCGGTTTAAAATCAAGGATTTATGGCGAAGATCAGATCTTGTCTCAGGTGCGGGAGGCTTTGGAACTTTCCCGCACATGCAGATGCTGCGATACTGTGATTGAAAAGCTTTTTCAGACAGCCATCTCTGCGGGAAAAAAAGTGAAGACTCAGGTGAAGATTCAAACTGCGGACCCTTCTGCAGCGCGGAACGTACTGTTGCTGTTAAAAGAAAAGATGGGGAACCTAAAGGGACTGCCCTGTCTGATCATCGGAAACGGGCAGATGGGAAAGCTGGCAGCCAACACCTTGGCAGAAGCAGGGGCTCATGTGACTATGACATTGCGAAAAAAAATGCACGGAAAAACAGTACAAGATTCGATTATGCCACAAGGCTGTCATATGATTGACTACGATGAGCGTCTGAAGGATCTGGATCATTATAAAGCGGTGATCAGCGCCACCTTAAGCCCCCATTTTACCATTACAGAAGAACAACTAAAGGGGAAAACCTTTGATTCGATCTGGATTGATATGGCAGTGCCCCGGGATATTGATCCTGCCTGCGGAGATGTTTCAGGAATCGAGCTATTTGATATGGACAGTCTGGGCGACTCCCATATGGAAGCCAGGACCGAAGAAGCGCTTCGAAAATCTATGGAGATTTTAGAAACTTACAGAGAAGAACTGGAGCGATGGTTTGCTTTTCGGGAGCATATTGATCAAGTAAAAACCATCTCACAGATGACCGCTGATGATGCATGCAAACGAATGGAGAAAAACAAAGACCATGAGGTGTTTTATCTGGCAGCGGAAAAAGCAGTGGAAAAGCTGCTGTTTGGTCTTCGGGAAACCCTGCCCAGTAAGGAATGGGAAGGTTGTCTCACTGCCCTGGAAAAATCAGCGCAGCGGGATACTGTAAAAACAGGAAATGCGAAATAGAGGTAAAAATGAAATTATATGTGATCGGGCTGGGACCGGGAAAACTGTCTCAGGCAACAGACAGAGCTATGGCGGCACTGGAAGAGTGTCAGACTATTTTCGGTTATACCGTATATATTGATCTGATTAAAGATAAATTTGGACACAAAGAATTGTTTTCCACACCAATGAAAAAGGAAGTGGAGCGCTGTAGGCTGGCGGTGGAAGAGGCCCTCAAGGGCAAGACTGTGGGTATGGTATGCAGCGGGGACGCCGGGGTTTACGGT
>CAUEYG010000265.1 GCA_959021945.1 uncultured Eubacteriales bacterium
ATAATCTCATCGCCAACGCGAACGTTGCTGCGCATTTCGTTTACCTGTTTTTCTCTCTTTTTCTGAGGTCTGATTAACAGGAAATACATTACAACCAACAGCAGGACTAAAGGCAGCAATGTTGCTAACATATTACCATTCATAAAAATATAGCCTCCTTAAACATATCACGTTATCTTCATCTTATTTCAAATGGTGCCGGCGATGGGGGTCGAACCCATACGGTGTTGCCACCACGGGATTTTGAGTCCCGCACGTCTGCCAATTCCATCACGCCGGCGCAATGAAATAAGTATAACATAGCTATTCCAATTAGACAAGGTTTTATTAGAAAATTTTTACCTAATTTTATACATCCAAGATTTCCAAATCTTCTGCCTTAATATCCGTCATATATTTGGGGCTCATGAGACTGTACATAACAGGGATTACGATCAATGTCATCAGCGTAGCATATGTGAGTCCTCCGATACAGACAATGGCTACCGGCTGCATCATTTCAGAACCACTGCCTCCCAATCCCATAGCCAAAGGCAGCAGTCCCAAAATCGTTGTAATGGCAGTCATGAGAACTGGCCTGATTCTCACTGCCCCTGCCTCAACGATAGCTTGATGGCGTTCCATACCGTCTTGGAGACGGAACTGGTTAATACAGTCCACAAGGACAATGGCATTATTTACAATAACGCCTACCAGCATAACAAAACCGAGGAGAGCAACTACGCTGACATCCTGGCCTGTAAAAATCAACCCCAACATCCCTCCTGTAAAGGCCAGAGGTACGGTAAACATAACAATCAACGGTGATCTCAGGGACTGGAACTGGGCTACCATTACAAGATAAACCATTAAAACTCCAAGACCTAACATAAGCATCATCTGCCCCATCGCATCCATAATTGTTTCATTTTCACCTTCAAACTCTACCTTTACTCCTGACGGCAGTTCCATCTTATCAACGGCTTTTTTTACTTGACTGGTCACATGGGTAATATTATAACCGTCCTCCAGCTCTCCGCTTACAGTCAGAACTCGTTTCTGCCCTTCATGATTAATGACACTCAGACTTTCCTCTTTTGTAATATCCGCAATAGTTGAAAGGCTTACTTTTGATTCTGTTCCATCGGCTTTTTTTCCTGTAACCTTTAATTTTTCCAGGTCTTTTTTTGTCATGGATTTCGTATCCTTTGCAGATACTACTACATCTGTTCCCTCTCCACTGTTGACTAAGGTTGTAGCTGCCTGGTCACTGGAAAGCTGAGCCGATACATCTGCGAAAACCTGAGCCACGGTCAGGCCGTAAGACATCGCCTTATTTTTGTGAATATTGATCTGTAATTTTGGCGTGCTGTCCTCCTTCGTATCCGTCACTTCTTTCAGACCTTCTATTTGGTTCAATTCCTTCTCAACAGAGATCCCGGCTTTTCTCAGATGATCCAGATCATCGCTGTACAGTTTTAGCTGAACGCCGGAACCTCCCATCATGCTCATCATGTCGGTATCTCCTTGAGCCGTAATTTCACAATTATAGTCTTTGCCCATAGCTTCGATCTTCTTTGAAAGTTCTCCAGCCTCATCCAGCTTATCCTCATCTAATATGACATACATCATAGACTGGGTCACGTCTTTCTCACCAGCAGACATACCCATAATGCTGCCTGCATCGCTGGAAAGCATAGCTCCTACTGTTTCCACATAATCCATGTTCATGATTTTTTTCGAAACAGCGTCTGTTGTTTTTGCCGTATCTTCCAGGTCGCTGTCCTCTGGCATTTGTATGGTTACTGACATCTGCGGGCTTGTCATAGAAGGCATATAAGAAAAGCCTCTGGCCAAAGCAATACCGCTGGAAGCAAACAACAGCACAACAGAAACAATCAGTACTAGTTTTCTGTGACTTAAGGAAAATTCCACTGCCTGTTTGTATTTCATGAGGAGAGGGCTGTCCTGGCTTAAAACTGTTTTTTTAGCATCCCGTTTTAAGAGCCCCCTGGCCATAGCCGGAACCAATGTTAAGGCAATAAACAGGCTGGCCAAAAGTGCATAAGCTATAGTTAGCGCCATATCTGTAAAGATCTGCCGTGTCATTCCTTCTACAAAGATAATAGGAACAAAGACACAGATGGTAGTAAGGGTCGACGCTGTAATAGCTCCTGTTACCTGTGCTGCGCCTGAAATAGCTGCTCTGGTATGACTGTACCCCATTGCACGAAGGCGGTAAATATTTTCAATGACAACAATGGAGTTATCCACCAGCATTCCCACGCCTACTGCAAGACCGGCCAGAGAAATAACATTAAGGGTTACACCGGAAAAATACATCAGGGCTATAGCAAAAGTAACACTGATTGGGATACTGACAGCAGTAATAATGGTGGGCCTGATATCCCGAAGGAACAGCATTAAAATCAAAATGGCAAGAACTGCTCCCATCAGTAGGTTTTCCAGCACAGAGTTAATGACCATATGAATATATTCACCTTGGTCAGATAAAGTTGTAAAGGTCAGCCCCTCATATTGACCCGACAATGTCTCAAAGTTTTCTGTAACCCGGTCAGCTACATCTGCAGTGGCATAACCGGATTGCTTTGTGAATGTCAGAAGAACGCCATTTTCGTTGTTGATTTTAGCATAGGTTTCCGCTGAATTATCTGCGTTTGTTACATCGGCAATATCTGAGAGCTTTACCGGGTCCACACCATCCATGTCCATATCCAGCAAAACCAGGTCCTTTAGCTCAGAAATACTTTTAATTTTATTGCCTACACTCACCAGAATTTCACTCTTTCCATCGCTGACATAGCCGGCAGGCATCGAAAAATTTTGCGCATTCAAAATGGAAGAGACATTGGACATGGTCAGTACGCCGGTCAGATTAGCGCTGTTTAAGGCAGCCTCTTCTGATGACTGTACTTGAGCCAGAGAGGACTGCAGCTGGGCAACGGTGGCCTGCAGCGTACTCTCCCCTGCTGTCAGCTCTGCCATGTTGTTTCCAAGGGTGGCGGAGGTCTCTGCTTGCTGCACATTTAGTTTTGACAGTCCTTCATCTACTGCTTTGATCTGTGCATCCAGCTCCTTTGAAGAAGGCAGATTATTAACATCTAACCCTGCGGCTTTCAAAGATGTTTTCAGGCTTTTTATGGTCTTTACAGCTTCTGCATAAGCCTTGTTTTCCATGCACATTTTTTCGATCTGCTCATCGGTCATGCCGGGATACTGCTGCTTGATGGCATTTTTAACTTCTTTTTCCACAGCTTGTAAGGCCTCCAGTTTTGTCACAATTTCTTTTGCTTGGACCAGCTGTTCACGGCCTTCTTTCATCTGAACTCTGGCAGCTTCCATCTGCTGTGCCGCCTGTTTTTGCGCCTCTGTTATTTTGTTTTTTCCATCTTTTATTTTATTTTTTCCGCTTTCCGCCTGATTGATGCCGCTCTGCAACTGTCCCTTTGCTCCTGAAAACTGGTTTAAAATGGCGTTGCTTGTCTTTTCGTTTATTTTATCAATCTTTTTTTGGGAAAGAACAACTTGAATATCTTCGCTGACAAGGCCTGTGGCATTGACGCTGGCAACACCTTCAATCCCTTCCAGCGGCGACATCAGGTTTTCCTCTACAAAAGAAGAAGTTTCCACGGTACTTTTGTCTTTCAGGTTTACAGCAGCAACGGTTACAGGCATCATATCCGGATTGATTTTCATAACCACTGGTGTGCCTACAGTTTCATCCCATTCTCCGGAAATCAAGTCGATTTTTTCTCGTATATCTACAGAAATTGCATCCATATTGACATCGTCAGAAAACTCCAGAGCAATCATGGAGTAACTGTCATTGGACTGAGAAGTCAGTTCTTTAATATGGTCTAGAGTGGCCAGCTGTTTTTCCATGGGTTCTGTAA
>CAUEYG010000266.1 GCA_959021945.1 uncultured Eubacteriales bacterium
CTTCTGCCTTTTGATGTTTTCCGCCTCCCAGCCATACGTTATCGTCAGCAAATGTAGATATTAAATATTCAACCTGCCCTTTTGAAAAATAACTCTCTAAAAGGCTTTTCGCCATCTTAACTACTTCTTGTTTTTCATCCATAACTTTGTTCCTCTCCTGACCTTCTTTTGCTGAACATAGATATATTTATTGTATCATGCCGCAGAAAAAGCAACAATCCCTGCAGAAATTTTTTTCAATAATGAACCTTCTTTTTTCTGCGGTCATATGCTAAAGGAAAAAGGAGGAATCCTCATGCCCAACATCTATCTCAGTCCGTCTGTGCAGGAATATAATCAATATATTACTGGCACAGGAAGTGAAGAATATTATATGAATCTGATTGCAGACGCTATGGTTCCCTATCTGCGTGCCAGCGGCATCCATTTTACGCGAAATAACCCTTACGATACGCTAGCACAGGTCATTGCTCAATCCAACGCTGGAAATTATGATTTTCATTTAGCCCTTCACTCTAATGCTGCGCCGGAACATTTGTCCGGAGCAATTCAGGGGCCGGATGTTTATTATTATGCTTCCAGCTCTGAAGGCCAAAGGGCCGCTAATATCTTTGCTACTAATTTAAAAGCCATTTATCCCAATCCAAACCTGGTAGCCACAATCCCCAATACGACTCTGGCCGAATTGAGGAGGACAAAGGCGCCTGCTAATCTTATTGAGTTGGCCTACCATGATAACTATGCGGATGCCCAATGGATCATCGATAATATTGACTCTATTGCAAGAAATCTGGTCTTATCTCTAACTGAGTATTTTGGAATCCCTTTTGCAGAGCCTAACTGATACAGAAAGTTTTCTTTCTCCCTCCCGGTTTCAGCGCTTTCATGTTAAAATACAGTCATCATTTTATCCATGGAGGTATTGAATATGGAACAGTCATTCATCACTTTTAAGAACCAGGTATGTCTGGTTACTGGCGCTGGAAGCCCTAAAGGGATTGGGTTCACTGCCGCCCAAATACTGGGAAAGCTGGGGGCAAAAGTTGCGCTGACAGCTACAACAGACAGAATTATTGAAAGAGCCAAAGAACTGCAAAATTTAGGAATAACAGCCAAAGGATATGTTGCTGATCTTATGGACTGAAAAGATACAGAGACATTTGTCAGCCAGGTTATAAAGGATTTTGGAGAAATTCAAGTGCTGGTCAATAATGCCGGCATGACTCAAGTGGGACAGGAAGAGGATTTTTCTGATTTTTTACATACCACATATGAAAGTTGGGATGATTCTATCTGCAGAAATCTGACCCTTTGTTTTAATGTTACAAAGCAAGTTCTCCCTCATATGATTGACAAGGGCTATGGCAGGATTGTAAACGTATCTTCCGTAACAGGCCCTATTGTAAGCAATCCTGGTGAAGCAAGCTACAGTGCAGCAAAAGCAGGTATCATAGGCATGAGCCGTGCACTGGCAATTGAGGTGGGAAAGTATTGTATTACAGTAAACAACGTTCTGCCGGGCTGGATCGGCACTGCTTCTCAGACAGAAAGTGAAGCGGCTGGCGGCAGGAACACCCCTTTGGGACGCAGCGCAGATGCAGAGGAGGTAGCCAATGCCATTGTATTTCTGGCATCAAGAGAGGCATCTTACATTACAGGGGAATCTTTAGTAGTAGATGGAGGCAATACGCTCCAGGAATACAAAGGGCCCTCAAACCTATATTATTAAAGAGCATAAATAAAGTATGATAGTGCCACTAATGTCTCAAAAACCGTGACATTGGTGGCACACAACACTGGGCGCTTCTCGCCCAGTCAGGTTCCTAGTTCTCAGTTAATAGGCCTGATTTTTTCATTTCCAAAAAAATCAGATATTTTTTTACAACCTGTCATTCTTTGAAATTCTAAGGTTTTTACCTTTTTTCTTTTCCTTAAAAAATTGTTTTTTTCACAATATATTCACAAATTGGCACTCTCTTTGCGTCATTAAGTTGTCAAGGATAGATTAGTGTACACTATTGTTAGAGTTTATTATTTTTAAATTATTTTACAAGAGAGGTTATTATGAAAGAGTATATGCCTTATGGTCAGGAGCAGCCTTATATAAAAGCCGGGCCGTTTAAAGTTCGTTTGCCATTTTTACATTATCGGTTTGAGATTGCAGACTATGTGCAAGGTCTGCTGATGTGTGCAGTATGTTTAGGCGCTATTCCCCTTTTACAGGATACCTTGGGGATGCCTTTTGAGGTAGCTTTATCCATTGTAATTCTAAATGGGTTCCTCTATACTTGGCACACCTTGCTGGGAGATCCTGTGGTTCCGGGATGGATTACTCCCGCTATTCCGCTTTTAACTGCCTATTGTCTTACCTTCCCGGAGGGGCAGTCGAGAATGCAGGCCCTAGTAGCTTTTGAAATTACATTGGGAGTCTTTTCCATAATCCTTGGTCTTACAGGAATTGCAGGAAAGATCATCAATTTAATTCCGACAGCCATTAAGTCGGGGATCATCTTAGGCGCAGGGATCTCTGCCATTTACATGATCTTTGTAGAGGGCGGAAAATTTGAAGGGATGCCTTATACTACTACGATTTGTTTGGTTGTGGCATTTTATCTGTTGTTTTCTAATGGTTTCAAACGCCTTAGTACAAAGAACAAATTTTTTGAAACAATCGCTAATCTGGGAATTTTACCTTCTGTATTAATTGCAGTAATTGTAGGCCCTATAGTAGGGGAATGCGCGTGGCCCCAGATTGAATGGGGGTTCAGTCATCCTGACTTTGCTACCCTCTGGACAGAATGGGTGCCATGGGGTTCTTTAGGCTGGCCCTCTTTAATGATGTTCGTCCAGTCCGTTCCTACTGTACTTGCCATTTATATTGTACTATTTGGCGATGTTGTTCAAAGCAAAGCCTTAGTGCATGATGCTGATGTTACACGACCTGATGAAAAGGTGGATTACAACCCTAACAGAGCGCATTTAATCTTTGGTATACGAAATACAATCATGGGCGTCGTTGGACCTGATGTAACGATGTGCGGGCCTTTGTGGGCAGCAATGCAGGTAGTCGTATGCGAACGCTATAAAAAAGGAAAAAAGAGTATGGGGTCTATTTTTGGCGGTGCAGCCTCTTTCCGTTTTGGTACTTTTACTGGTTATTGGCTCATGCCTATTGTTTCTCTGGTAACGCCAATCTTGAATGTTGCCATGTCCCTGACTATGATTGTGCAGGGTTTTGTAAGTGTACGTATTGGAATCCAGCAGTCTACCAGTTTTAAAGATCTGGGTATCGCAGGAATCATTGCAGGAGTACTTGTTGTGAATGGCTCTGCATGGGGTCTGGCTGTAGGAATCGTTTGTTGTCTTCTTTGTTATGGAAAAGATTTCTTCAAAGGTGATACCACTTTTGGCCACCTATGGTCCCCGGAGGTTGAGGCTATGACAGAAGAAGAGACTAGGCTTGATGATGAGCCCGAAGAACGCACACCTTCTACAACTGCTTAGCACAAAGCCCGTAAATCTGATGATTTACGGGCTAATATTATTTGTCAATCCCATATTTTTGTATTTTTCTGTGCAGGGACCGCCGGCTTATTCCAAGAGCTAGCGCAGTCTTTGTCTTGTTTCCCTTGTTCTCAGTCAACACTTTTATAATCACTTCCCTCTCCTTATGGTCAATCGCTTCATTCAAAAGGATTTCTCCTGAACGGTCTGCAATAACCGTATGGGGATTAAAGTCCTCATTGGCAATTTCTCCGGGAAGGCTGTCAATATCAATAATGTCACCTTCTGTAATAACAACGCATCGCTCTATAATGTTTTCCAATTCTCGAATGTTTCCAGGCCACGAATATGCAATGAGCCGCTCCATTGCTGCGCTACT
>CAUEYG010000267.1 GCA_959021945.1 uncultured Eubacteriales bacterium
GGGGAAGCCCTGAAAGCCTTGAAGGCAGACGCCCTTTAACTTTGGCAATGTGCTGGGCAGCAATGGTTCGGTCATTCCTTTGTTTTTAAAACAGATTGAGTCCGGCGGGCCAATTACATTGACACACCGGGAGATTACCCGCTTTTTTATGACTGTCAGTGAAGCAGTGGCTCTTGTCCTGCAGGCAGGTCTTCTTGCCAAGGGAGGAGAAATCTTTGTTTTAGACATGGGACAGCCTGTGAAGATTTATGACCTGGCCGTGAATCTGATACGCCTTAAAGGATATGTGCCGGATGAGGATATTAAAATTGAAATTGTAGGCCTTAGGCCGGGAGAAAAGCTGTACGAAGAGCTGCTTATGGCAGAAGAGGGGCTGGAAAGCACCCCAAATGAATTGATTTATATTGGACAGCCTATGGATATGGACTGCAAAAAATTCCTGAAACAGCTGGATAATTTGATCTATGTGGCTGAAAAAAATGGGAAGAATATAAAAAAGGAAATCGAAAAGGTCTGCGATACGTATATGCCGCAGCAATAGGCTGAAAGGAATTGTAGTATGAAAAAGGATCGCATCTTTCTTTCTTCACCCCATATGAGTGAAGAGGGATATGAAATGGAATATATAAAGGAAGCCTTTGATACAAACTGGATTGCGCCGCTTGGAGCTAATGTAACAGGCTTTGAAGAGGAGATGTGTCGAGCGCTGAAATGCAAAAAAGCAGTAGCCTTATCATCAGGAACCGCAGCCATTCATCTTGCATTGAAGCTTCTCAACACAGGAAAAGGTGATCTGGTTTTTTGTCAGAGCCTTACTTTTTCTGCAACTGCTAATCCTATTATTTATGAAGGGGCTAAACCGGTTTTTATTGACAGTGATTGGGAGACTTGGAATATGAGCCCTGAGGCCTTGGAAGAGGCCTTTCAAAAATATGATAAGATAGGAAAGCGGCCAAAGGCTGTAATTGTGGTGCATTTATACGGTTTAGCGGCTGATCTGGAGGCTATCCTTGAAATTTGTAAAAAGTATGAAACCCCACTTATTGAAGATGCTGCAGAAAGTTTGGGCACTGTTTATAAAGGGAGAATGACTGGAACTTTTGGAGATTATGGTGTAATATCTTTTAATGGAAATAAAATTATTACTTCTTCTGGCGGCGGTATGTTGCTTTGTAATACGGAAGATGCAGAGGAAAAGGCAAAAAAAGCCCTTTTTTGGGCAACACAGTCCAGAGACCAGGCAAGACATTATCAGCATAGCGAACTGGGATACAACTACCGCATGAGCAACATTGTGGCAGGAATTGGCCGAGGACAGTTAAAGGTATTGGACAAGCGTGTAGAACAGAAGCGTGCTATTTATCATTATTATAAAGAAGCCTTTGGGGATATTGCACATATTACAATGATGCCGGTTCATGATGAATTGGAACGGAGTAATTGCTGGTTGTCATGTATGCTTGTGGAAGGAGATGCCAAAGTATCGCCTCTGGATATTCAAATGGCGCTGGAGGAAGAGAATATTGAGGCTAGACCAGTATGGAAGCCAATGCATTTACAGCCTTTTTTCAAAGACTGTGATTATATAGATCATGGTACCGTTTCACAGAAGCTGTTTGAACAAGGGGTGTGCCTTCCTTCTGATACAAAGATGGAAGAGAAAGACTTGGAGCGAATTGTTTCTATTGTAAAAAGGTTGTGGAAGTAAGGAATGGAGTATAAGCGGACATTTTACGATAAATATATAAAGCGGGCCATAGATTTTTGTGCAGCTTTACTGGGAATTATTTTATTAAGCCCCGTATTGCTCATTGTGGCTATCTTAGTAAGAACCAGGCTAGGTTCTCCTGTTTTGTATAAACAGCAGCGGCCAGGTCTGGATGAAAAGATTTTTACTATTTTTAAGTTTCGCAGCATGACAGATGAACGAGACGAAAAAGGGGAACTTCTGCCAGATGAAATCCGCCTGACAAAATTCGGACAGACGCTGAGAGCCACTAGTTTGGACGAACTCCCGGAGTTAATCAATATTTTAAAGGGGGATATGGCAATTGTGGGGCCTAGGCCTCAACTTGTGAAAGACATGGTTTTTATGACTGGAAAGCAAAGATTGCGCCATGCGGTGCGGCCGGGATTAACTGGCTTAGCACAGATCAGTGGCAGAAATGCAATCAGTTGGGAAAATAAAATTCAATATGATGTGGAATATGTAAAAACCCTAACCTTTGCGCTTGACTTACAAATCGGTCTAAAGACAATTAAAAGTGTGATCTTGAAGGAGGGAATTTCTTCAGAAGATATGGCTACTGCAGAGGATTTGGGCGATTATTTATTGCGGTTGAAAGAAATTGGTATAGATGAGTATGAGTCAAAGCAGTTAGAAGCCAGGGGGATCTTGGAAAGGAGCCTTTAAACCTTATAAAGTTTGTGAATGGATCATCAGGATGATTTTTTTGAATGTGATTTTCAATGTCTGTAAGAACAGAAACTGTGGCTAGTCTAGCTTTATTAGACTAAAGGTATTTTTTCACAGTGGTTGATTTATATATAATAACTAGTATATGAAGATAGAAAGGAAAGCTGCCATATGAATATATTGATTTTGAATCATTATGCGGGATCCCCTGAGATGGGAATGGAATTCAGACCTTACTATTTTGCCAGGGAATGGATTAAAATGGGCCATAGAGTCGATATTATTGCGGCTGACTATTCACATCTTCGGAGGGTGAACCCTTCTATAACGCACGATTTTGAGGAGCAAGTTATTGATGGAATTCATTATCATTGGGTCAGAACAGGACGATATGAAGGAAATGGTGCCAAAAGGGCTATTACCATGTTTCGTTTTGTTTCTAAGTTATGGGTTCACACTCGGAAGATTATTTCTCAGATATCTCCTGATGTTGTCATAGCTTCATCCACCTATCCTTTGGATACTTATGTGGGACAGCGAATACGGAAACTTTCGAAAAAAAAGGTGAAGCTGATTCATGAAGTGCATGATATGTGGCCGATTAGCCCTGTGGAATTAGGAGGGATGTCTCCAAGACATCCCTTTATAAAAGTGATGCAATATGCAGAAGATTCCTTTTGTAAAAATTCTGATTTAGTAGTGTCATTATTGCCTGCGGCAGACCGTTATTTATGCGAACATGGAATGCAACCACAAAATTTCAGACATGTTGCAAATGGTATTGTCTTGGAAGAATGGGAAAACCCCTTGCCATTACCCCAAGAGCTTGCTATAAGCCTGACACGGCTGAGACAAGATGGCAAATTTATAGTTTGCTTCTTTGGCAGTATCAACAAATGGTATGCATTGGACTATTTAGTAGAGGCTGTGAAAAAAGTAGAACAAGTGTGTGTTGTTTTTATTGGTAATGGCACATATAAAGATGAACTGAAGCAGAAAACTGTACAATATAAAGAACGATTTTTGTTTTTTACACCTATTTCTAAAAAAAGTATTCCCTCATTATTTGAAAAAATAGACGTATCTTATGTTGGGGCTATTAATCAGGATATTTTGAGGTTTGGAATAAGTATGAATAAACTTTTTGATTCTATGATGGGAGGGAAACCACTTTTATATTCCTGTAATGCTCCAAACAATTATGTAGAAGCATATAACTGTGGAGTTTGTGCAAAAGTAGAAGATGTAGCAGACTATATTTCAGCAATAAATAAGCTAAAAAATTTGTCTGCGGCTGAGCGAGAAAACATGGGGCAAAATGGGAAAAACGCTGTGATAGAGCATTTTAATTATAAAATATTGTCACAGAACTTTGAGAGGTATTTACAAGAGTAAAGGGATTTCATTATTGATAGTGCCTGTTGGAGCGGGGAAAAATAAAAG
>CAUEYG010000268.1 GCA_959021945.1 uncultured Eubacteriales bacterium
TGGGCATTCAGTGTAACTTATTTTTACACAAAACAAAAACTGCCGTCTGAATTTTAGACTGGCAGTTTTTGTTCAAAAAAAGTTGTTTTTTAATCCTGCAATGACACGCTGCTATCCGGCTATGGTTTTTCTTCCATCCGCAGCATCTGATATCCGACCCCCACATGGGTCTTAATATATTTCCTTCCTGATGTTCCTGCTTCAATTTTCCTGCGCAGGGTAGCCATAAACACGCGGAGGGAGGCTACATCACTTCCATAAGCTTCTCCCCACAGTTCTTTTAAAATATAGCTGTGGGTCAAAACCCGCCCTGTATTTTTCGCCAGCAGGCAAACCAGCTTGTACTCCATGGGGGTCAGGTGAATCGGCGTTCCATCTACCGTCACTACTGCGGCCGCATAGTCAATTTCCAGGCCCCCGTTTCGGAAAACAGAAGTTTCTTCCGCACTGTTTCTTCCAAGCTCAGCAATCTTTCTTTTGGCCACTCGCAGCCTGGCCAAAAGCTCTTCCATGCTAAAAGGTTTTGTGAGATAATCATCAGCCCCTGCATCAAGGGCCATAATCTTATCTGAATCTTCGCTTCTGGCGCTGACTACGAGAATCGGGCAGTTGGACCAGCTTCTCACCTTTGTTATAATTTCCACTCCGTCAATATCCGGAAGGCCCAAATCTAAAATCATAATATCCGGCCTTTTGACTGTAGCAAAAAAAATGGCTCTTTCCCCATTGTCTGCTGTAAAGCACTGGTACTCATTTGCCTCCAAAGTCGCTGCCAAAAGATTTTGTATTGCTTTATCATCTTCAACGATTAGAATTGAAGTTTTCATTTTCTTTCACCTCCACAAGGGGCAATGTAAATCCGAATATCGCACCCTTTGGTTCATTGTCCTGCGCATAAATTTTCCCATTATGAGCTTCAACAATGGATTTGCACAGAGCCAGGCCAAGCCCCATACCTCTGTGAGAATCTCCATTTCCGTGACGGGCAGTAAAGAACAGATCAAAAATTCCATCCTTATCCTGGTCAGGAATTCCTGCGCCATTGTCTTCCACTTGGACGACAGCCTTCCCCTCTTGCCGGAAGGTGCGTATTACAATATTTGAGCCTTCCGGCGTATGCTGTACCGCATTGTTCACAAGATTGACGATCACTTGAATCATCAGCGTCAGTTCCACTTCTGCCATCAGCATAGGATCCTGCTGCTCAATTTCAATGTGGTGAGAATCTGCATTTTTCGTAATATGGGTCATAGCCTCTTCAATGACTTCTTCCAGGAGCTCCGGTTCCTTACGCAGCTGCATATTATCATCCAGTCTGGATAAGGACAGCAGATTTTCCACCAGATCAATGAGCCACACCGAATCATCATAAATCCCCTGAATCAACTTGGTTTTGGTTTTCTGATCAAAATCAGTTGACAAAAGGGAGCTGGCGCTTCCTGAAATGCTGGTGAGAGGCGTCCGCAGATCATGAGATATCGAACGGAGCAGATTGGCCCTAAAACGTTCTTTTTCCGCCCTTACTTCGGTCTCCTGCTGTTCCTGTGCAGTATAATAAGTATCCAGAGCAAAGGTGATCTGTCCCAGCAAAGCCCCAAGCAGAGACCGGTCAATGTCCTCCATGGATTCTGTATCATCTATGATCAAGCCGATAATGGCCATGATTTCATTGTACCCATCCCTGATGGGTATATAATGGGCTTTTGCCCCTGGCAGCGTATCCGTCCCCTTACCAGCTTTTTTCTTATTGCGCAGTACCCAATTTACGACTCCGCGTTCCTCTCTGCCCATATATAACGGATCTACCGGACGCTCCCTTTCTGAATCATAAGAATAAATATTGGCGATCTCGCCCTCTTCAACGGTATAAAAAATAATAGGCTTTTTCACAATTTTATAAATCTGCCGCTCTGTTTCAATTACAATATCATCAAGATTCTTGGCATTCTGCAGACGATTATTTGCATCCAGGAGAACCTCTGTACGGTATACGTTTAGAGCAGAAGCAACGGCCTGGCTCCTGGCTCTGCTGGTAAGGGTACTGGTAATCAAAGCTGATGTGAGCATAATCAGAAACGTAATGGGGGATTCCGCATTGGAATACAGCGTAAAACGGGGGTCTGTAAAAAAGAAATTAAACCCCAGGACCCCCAAAAGAGAGGCCATGACTCCATAAAACCTGCCTTTGGTTTGATTGGCAGTGACCAAAACTCCTAAAATCATAATAATAATGATATTGGCCTCACGCAGTCCTAAATATTCAAAAAAATGACCGATCAGAATGGAAAGGGTCATAATACCAAGCATTTTAGAAAAATCTTTTATGGAAAACGCAAATTTATCCTGAAATCCGGAAAAATTCATTTTCCTCGGTACTTGCCCTGCTCTTTCATCTGGTATTACAAACAATTCCAAGTCTGGAGCCAGACTGATCATCCGATCTACAAAATTAGATTTTGTCAGAAAAAAACGAGAAATCCCTTTCTTTTTTCTGGTCCTTCCTATAACAAGCTTTGAAATGCCGCTGACTCTAGCGAACTCTACGATCTGATAAGAAATATCATCGCTGTATGTGGTAACGACCTTTGCCCCAAGGGTCTCTGCCAGATGTAAGTTTTTTCGGATATTACGCTTCTCTTCTTCTGAACACTTTTCTGAACCAGGAGTTTCTACATAGATGGCAGTAAAGCGGCCGTGAAATGCGCCCGCCATTCTCGCTGCTGTCCTTATCACCTTTTGATTTGTCGGTGATGGTCCCACACAGACCAAAATGTGTTCATCAATCTGGTACCGGCTCCCATCCCGCCTTGCCTTTTTAATGATTTCCAGCTCTTGATTGACTTGATCCGCCGTATACCGAAGTGAAATTTCCCGAAGGGCTACAAGATTGTCCTGCGTAAAAAAATGGGACATAGCCCGCTTGGCATGGTTTTCCTTGTAGATTTTTCCCGCTTTTAATCTTTGGAGCAATTCTTCCGGCTCAATATCCACCAGCTCCAGCTGGTCCGCCCGATCAAAAATAGAATCGGGCACCCGTTCCTGCACAACCACTTGTGTTATGGAAGCTACCAGATCGTTGAGGCTTTCAATGTGCTGTACATTGACTGTTGTATAAACATGGATGCCTGCATCCAGCAGTTCTTCAATATCAGAGTAACGCTTTGTATGCCGCATACCTTTCGCATTTGTATGAGCCAGCTCATCTACCAGGATCAGCTGCGGTTTGCGCCTGAGGGCGCTGTCAAGGTCAAAGTCCTGTAGCTCCATGCCTTTATATGGGACAACAAGAGGCGGCAGGACCTCCAGCCCTTCCAGCAAAGCCATTGTTTCCGGCCTGGTATGGGGCTCTATATATCCTGCCACCACATCTGCTCCTGCCTTTTTCGCCTCATGAGCATCTTCAAGCATGGCATAAGTTTTCCCTACTCCTGCAGCATACCCAAAAAAAATTTTTAGTTTTCCCTTTCCTTGCCGCCCATGTTCTCTGTATAGTTTATTCAATATGGCATCAGGGTCCGGATGCCTTTCTGTTCCCATATCCTTCATCATCTGTCCCATCCTTTGGTCTTAGTATATAAGATCACAGTACTATTTACAACTATTACCCATTTCCATGATCATAAACCATACTGCGCTCCATCTGTTTCAGCATTTTTGCAATGTATAAGTTGCAAACCAAAACATTTACTCTTTCATGTCCGAATATTCCCAACACCTTTTTCTCCGTATTTTCAGATACCAGCTTTCTGAGCTCAGTTTCACGAATGCCTGTTGCCTTGGAAATGGAAGGGATTTGAATTTCCGCTGACTGATGCGTAATATGAGGATCCAGACCTGAACCTGATGCAGTAAACAGG
>CAUEYG010000269.1 GCA_959021945.1 uncultured Eubacteriales bacterium
CATTCATCACTGCATTGTGGAAATTAGGGTCAAACTCCTCGCCCAAGGCCGGTATTTCTTCCAGCCCAGCCTTTTCCAGTACATCAAAGAGCTGTTTAAAGATCATTTCCATGCCTTCTTTAAAGCTCTTATCCTCACCGTCATGTTCCAGGGCTCGTTCAAAATTGTCCAATACTGCCAAAAGCTCTGTGGCTATCTTTTCATTAGCGTAAGAATAGATATCGCTTTTCTCTTTTTCCACTCTCTTTTTGTAGTTCTGGAAATCAGCCATCAATCTCATATAGCGGCTGTTCTCATCCTCTTCCGGCTCTTTAGCAGCTTCCTCATTGTCTGCTTTTGAATCTTCCTGCTCTTGTCTTTCCTGGTCATCTGCATTTGTTTCATCAGCAGATTCTGTCTTTGTCTCCTGCTCTTCTGCTATGGCTTCTTCGCGTTCTTTTGGGTCCTTAGTCATCCTTACCTCCTCCTGACAGTTTAAAAGTATTGCTTATATTCTCTGTTAAAAACTCAACTACTGAAGTAATTTCTCCATATCGCATTCTCGTCGGCCCTATTACCCCTATTTTCCCTGCCAGCTTTCCGTCAACATGGTAAGTAGCAGTAATCAGACTACAGTCCTGCATAATATCTTTTGCATTTTCCTTTCCAATGGTAATGATCACACCGTTTTCTCTGTTGATCAAGGTTTCTGTAAAATCTTCCTTTTTGCCCAGCATTTCTAAAAACATCTTTGCTTTATCAATATCATTGTACTCAGGGATGGAAAAGATGTTTGTAAGCCCATCCATATACAAGCGGACGTTCAACATATCTTCCAAGGTTTTAATAAAGTTGGGCATTACTTTTTTTGCAAGGGCGCTCATTGCCTCAATATCAGATTCAAAGCTCTCGATGATATCCAGAGTCAAGGCCTCGCTGAGCGTCTTTCCCCGATAATTGCATGTCATGTTCTTTGACAAAAGCTCCAACCCTTCTTCCGTGTACGGAACTTTCAGCTTTAATGCGGTGTTAGACACTTTGCCGCTGTGTGATACAATCATCAGAACAACCGTATGTTCATCCACCGGAAGCAAGTTAATATATTCCAAGGTATCCTCATCCGGAGACGGCGTCAGGGCAAAAGATGCCAAATTTGTAATTTCTGACAAAATTTTCGCTGCATGCTGCACTGTTTTTTCCAGCTCTGTTACATTCTCATAGAGTTTGCTAGCTATGGCATTCTTTTCATCTTCTGACAGCTCTCTTTTTTTCATCATTTCATCTACATACAGCCGATAAGCCTGCTGAGATGGAACCCGGCCCGCAGAAGTATGAGGATGCGTCAAAAAACCCAGCTCTTCCAAATCTGCCATTTCATTACGAATGGTAGCTGGGCTGATACCCAGGTCAAATTTTTTGGAAAGTGTCCTGGAACCGACCGGCTCTGCTGTTGTAATAAAGTCGCTTATGATCGCTTGTAATATTCTCAGTTTCCTTTCGCTTAAATCCATGTCAGTTCCTCCTGTTAGCACTCTTTATGAGTGAGTGCTAATTACAGTTTAAATTTACCACTCTTAAGTAGTATTGTCAACACTCTTTTAAAAAATTTCTTGAAAATCTTATAAAATTTTTTATTTCAATTTAGGAAAGGGAAAAAGGAAACGATTTTATTGGTTTCTGCATACCATAAAAGGACTTTACCATTGATATAGAAAGGATTAAAAAATGGAAGAATTACATAATGAAACTCCCTCCTCACTAAAGCGCTGTTTTGGTCTGCGGGAATCCATTACTATGACTGCAGGTACTGTAATCGGTGTAGGACTTTTTACTGTGGGAGCCGGTGCAGCAGGTACTTTAGGTCCCGCCGTTATACTGGCCACTCTGTGCGCCATGCTCATCAGTATTTACCCAGCTCTGCTCTATGCGGAAATGGGCAGCATGCTGCCTTTTGCAGGAGGTACTTATCAATATGCGGCGCTTGGTCTCAATAAGCCGCTTGGAATGCTTGCGGGCTGGAACTTTATCATCTCCATGATTTCTGTAGCCAGCGGTGAAGCTCTGGCCTTTAGCTTTTACATACGAAAGCTTGCACAAGCACTGGGTTTAAACCTGCCTCTCAGTGATAAGGCTATAGCGGCGGCTGCTATCCTTTTTTTCCTCATACTCACATTCAGAGGTGTAGAAATCAGCGGGAAACTCCAAAACGGTTTTTTATTTTTCTTTTGGGGCATTACGCTGGTCTGGATGATATCTATGCTCCCATCTCTCAGCACCCAGGCCTTTTCGTATCCTCTCTTTTCTCAGGATATTACCATATCGCAGTTTCTGCCTTGTGTAGCCCTCATTTGGTGGTGTTTTGCAGGTTTTGAAACTTGCTGCGCTATGGGGGAGGAAATCTGCCATCCCCAGATCAATCTGCCCAGAGCCTTATTTTTAGCTCCCTTCCTCGTATTTGCTGTAACAGGACTCTTTCAGTGGGTCTTAATAAACATTGTTCCCCCCGGCAGCCTCCATCAAGTGGCTGCAGCAGATGCACCTTATGCCCGGGGCATGGAGTTAGCAGGAATCGCCGGCCTACCTCTCATCCTTTTATGTTTGGGAATTACAATAGGAGGAAACTGTTCTACCCTTAATGCAGCCATCTCTGCTCCGGCTAGATATTTATTTACCATGGCAAGGGACCGTATGATTCCGGAACTCTTTTCAAAGATACATCCCCGTTTTCAAACGCCTTGCAATGCTCTGCTGGCTTTGAGCTTTTTGACCCTTCTCCTTGTCTTGACAGATTCCATTGTATATATCGCTTCCCTATCGCTGTTTTCAACATTGCTTTACTATATCATTGGGATGTGCTCTGCATTAGGTCTTCGCCGCAAATATCCTGATCTGCCCCGGCCTTACCGCGCTCCCTTGATTCTTCCTGGGGCCTGCGTCAGCATTTTTATCTATCTTCTGCTCATGACCCAGCTGGATAAAGTTGCGGTTTTATCCGGTACTATGTGGAGCGCTCTGGGTATCCTCATTTATTTGTTGCGATACCGCAATATTTCCTCCCTTTCTTATTCTAAGGAAGAAGGGAGCATTGATGCTGTGTTTTTCCAGATGCCGGAAAGCTCTGAAAGAAAAAAGATGGACCGGGAGTACAAGGTCTGGCGCACCGCTGTTTTTTCTGCCGTAGTTCTCGTCCTCCTGCTATATCTTATTCCCATAATCAGCCAGCAGCTTTTTCCTGGATAAATGCAGCAAATTTTATTGATTTCCTAAAATATCATTTTGTTTTTTTGAAATTCATGGCATAATAGACTTCAGGAAAAAGAAATGAGGTATTTTTATGGACGTTATCAAGAAAAGCCTGCCTGGGATTTTGGCCTGCCTGATCATCGCTGTCCCTGCGTGGCTCCTTGGAAAAGCCCTTCCTATTATTGGAGGGCCTGTGTTTGGAATTTTATTTGGAATGATTATCGCATTATTCAAAAAACCGGACTTTTTCAGCCCGGGCATTAAATTTACATCAAAAAAAATTCTGCAGTATTCTATTATTTTGCTGGGATTTGAAATGAATCTGTTTCACGTTATTAAAGTAGGGGGCCAATCCCTTTTGGTCATGGTGTTTACACTGACAGCTTCCTTTCTTACTGCCTATTTTGTAGGAAAGGCCATGAAGATTGAGGCAAAGACTACCACCCCGGTCGGCGTAGGCACATTTATATGCGGAGGCTCAGCCATTGCAGCTACAGCTCCTGTTATCCGAGCTGACGATGAAGAGGTAGCCCAAGCCATTTTTACCATTTTCCTCTTTAATATTATTGCTGTGTTCATTTTCCCGCCTCTGGGCCATCTTTTAGGTCTCAGCGATACAGGCTTTGGC
>CAUEYG010000270.1 GCA_959021945.1 uncultured Eubacteriales bacterium
TTGAGGAGCCGGAACGTTCCCACTATGCAGAACGGATAGAAAAAGAGCATTAAATCGTAGAAATAGAGTAGGAAAAGCAAGGGGGCTGTTGCATTAAGCAATGGCCCCTTTCAGTTGTCAGGCTATTTCGCCAGACCGCCCTTGATCACCCTTCCGTCAAAGATAACGGTTTCTATTTTAATCTCTTTGATTTCAGCCAGGGGTATGTCAAAGAGGTTTTTATCCGTTATAATCATGTTTGCAGCCTTGCCCGGCTCAAGGGACCCTATTTTATCCTGCCAACGGAGCTGCTTTGCCCCATCTATGGTATATCCTTTCAGCAAAACAGGAAGGCTCAATTTAGCAGAAGCCGGGGGCCTCATAGAATTCGGATATTTATCCGGGTTCAGCGGAAATTCGGGGTCAATCCGCGTTGCAGCCACTTGCACGCCAAAGAAAGGATAGGCTCTGTGAAGTTCATAGCCTGTTACAACATCGCTGGAAAAAGCAACGAGGGCGCCGCTGTCAATCATAGGATTAAACTGATACATTCTTCTCCACTTTTCCTCTGTGTAGTAATTCATCGCCTCTTCCCCAAAATACCCTCCTGACCAGTGACAGGACCAGTTTATGACAATGCCAAGCTTTGCAGGCCGGACCATATCTGAAGGGTCTACTACTTCACAATGGGCCAGCACAGGCATGCAGACCCATGGGATTCCTTTGGCCCTTGCCTTCGCCTGGGCAGCCTGAGCTGCATCACATGCAACCCGGAACCCCCTGTCTCCAACCACATGGATATGCAAATCCAGGCCTTCCCGGTTGCAGAGCATAAAACACTTGGTGAGTTCCTCTGTCTCCATCATGATTTGGCCATAATTCCCAGGATCATTGATGTGTTCATGAAGAGATGCTGCGTTGCCGCTTTCATTAGTACCATCGAGAAACAGCTTCATGGTATTTATCTTAATGTGATCCCCAGCATAGTTATGTTGATATTCCCTTAGTTTTTCAATCTTTTCCGGCAGATCTTCATAATTCCAAAACCGAACCATGCCATCATAATACACATTGAGCTTGCCGGCTTTGTCTAACTGATAAATTGCCTTGATCTGATCATCGTTTTCTATGAAACCGTCAGCAATGGCTGTAATGCCGCTGTCCTCCAAAAAGCGGAAAAAGCTCTCCATGGTTTCTTCTGTTAACTCTTCCGGTGGATGCCAGTTTAGCGCCTGAAACATGCGGCCTGCAAACTTAATCCAGGCCATTTCTCTGATCCAGCCGGTAGGACTGCCCTCTTCATCTCGCACAAAGGTTTCCAAGGGTCCGGGGTCCGGAGTGTTCTTATCCACACCCAGCAATTCCAACATCTTACTGTTGACCCAGCATAAGTGCTCTCCAAAATCCTGACAAAGCACAGGCCTGTCGCTGATTGCAGTGTCCAGCAGCTCCTTGACCGGTCCATGCTCATCGAACATAGAAGTGGGGTAATATTCAAAATACAGGAACGGACATTCCTCTTTTGGATGCTCTTCTCCATACCTTTTTACAAAATCCAAAAGCTCATTCACATCTTCGGTCCAGGGCAGAGGAACGTGCCACAAACTTTTGGTTACCCAGCCCGGATGAATATGGCTGTCTATAAAGCCTGGGAGCAGGCATTTACCGTCAAGGTCATAGACATCCGCATCAGGGTATTTTTCCAGCTCTGCCTCCTCTTTATCTCCAACAAACCGGATAATCCCTTTCTCAAAGATGATACAGCTTGCTCTGGGATGCATTTCATCAGAAGTATAAATGTCCGCATTTGTGATAATCGTCGTCATTTCCATTTCCTCCTTATTCCTCAAGCTTCATCTCAGGCGGCAGCTGTTTAAAGCCCCTGGTCTTAATTGCCAGGTAAAGGATTCCTATGGCCAGCCATACGCCGCCTAATATTTTTGCCGGAGTTTCTATAAAATAGAATACAACCAAAAGACTTGCCATACCCAGGGCAGGGACGATGAGGTGTTTCAGTATGGCCGCAGCTCCCCGTTCTTTGCCCTTGATAATATAATGGCTGATTACAGAAAAGTTGACCATAAAGAAACCGCATACAGCGCCAAAAGACACTAAGGATGCCGCCCCCATTACATTGTCTTGGTAAAAGATTGCAGTGAGCGCAATCAGTGTGGTCAATACAATGTTGTTCACAGGAGTTTGGAATTTAGGCGACAGTTTTCCAAAGAAGGTCTTTGGCAGAATATTATCGCGCCCCATACCGTACAAGATACGGGAAACAGCGCCCATGCCAGCCATTGCACATACGAAACTGCCGCAATTGTCGATGATGAAAAATAAAGTTCCCAGCCAGTTCAGGCCCAGATGCGGGAACAATTCAAAGATACCGGTGTCCGGGTCTTTTATATTTGCGTGAGCATCAGGCCATGCGATCTGGGAAAAATAGGCGACAATTGCAAAGATCATTCCAGCGCCAATGACCACGCCCATAATGGCTTTTCCCATAATTTTTTGAGGCTCTTTTGCTTCTTCTGCCAGGGTCGTGACTGCATCAAAGCCTACAAAAGAGGCGCAGAGCACTGCGGCAGCTGACAGGGTTCCCTTGAGCTCAAAGTTTTCGGCCTTATAGAAAGCCGATGGGTCAAACAATGTACCTGAGCCGCCCCCGTTTGTTACATATCGCACAATGCAGGCAACAAATAAGATGGTAAAGGCAATTGCAGCGCAGGTTACGATGGTGTCGATGATGCTTGCAGTTTTTATACCTACAATATTGACTACCATACCGATTACCGCAACAAAAATAACAATGGCCCATACAGGAATCATTGGAAAATACTCATGAATATAAACGCCTAACAGCAGGTAACAAATCATTGGAAGCAATAAGTAATCTACCAGCATGACCCAGCCTGATAAAAAACCTAAATGGGGCTGGACCGATTTATTTACATAGGTGTAAGCAGAGCCGGCGGAAGGATATGCCTTGACCATCTGGGTGTAGCTATAGGCTGTCAGGGCCATTACTGCAGCTGTGACACATAATGCTAAGGTATACATTCCGTGAGTGCTGGGTGTAAACAACCCATAATAATTAAAGACAACTGTCGGAGCCAGATATGCCAGGCCAAACATAATGATAAGCGGTAGCGTCAACGTTCGCTTTAATGTAATTTCGCCTGTTTGCTTTTGTTCACTCATAATAAACCTCCCTCATATTTTTAATAATAGCATATTGCTATAATATTCAGAAAATTTGATTCAAACAAGGTTGGTTTATTGTTGTTTTTAGAAAAAACACCATGGTTTTGACAATAAGGTTCTTATAAAAACAAGCTCATGTAGTGTTCGATCATTAAATGATCTACGATTGTTCTGATTACAGAGGGTTCATAATAGACCATATGGTCTTGAGAATGGTTGATGTATTTTTCCCGAAATTGTTTTGGCGTGCACTTGTACCATTCTTTAAAGGCTTTGTAATAATATTGAGGATCAGAAAACCCGCATTCCTCTGAAATTTCAACAATGGTATAATTAGTATGAATCAGATACCATTCCGATTTGTTTGCTCTGGTGTATGCAAGCATTTGCCTGAACCCAAGGGATACTTTGCGCATAAATTCAGACAGATAACTGCTGCTTAAACCAAGATGAACGGACAAATCGTGCAGGGTAATTTTTTCTTTATAATGCTTGTCAAAATAAGCGCAGATTTCCTGGCTCCTCCTAAGGGTTTCCTGATTTATTTCCGTTTTTTCAGAATGAAAAAAGATGATATCAAAGTGATTAACAAACAAGTCTGTTATGGATTCTGTTATTCTTTTTATCTTAGCTTCATCCTGCTTGATACTGCTGTCCAGCACGA
>CAUEYG010000271.1 GCA_959021945.1 uncultured Eubacteriales bacterium
AAAAAAGAAGGTATGGACCATATTTTGTGGTTTAAGGAAAAAAAGGATTTTCTAAAGGAAATGGATTCTATCATTGCCAAGGGAGATGTGATACTAGTGAAAGGCTCCCGGGGAATGGAGATGGAGAAAATCGTGAAAAAAGTTTTGGAGTAGTAGGAGTAGTTATGAATTATGTCACCATTGGTATAGTAGCAATCTTAACGTTTTTAGCAGCGGTTATTTTTACCTCTCTGGAAATACCCATTCTGAGGCGCAAACAGGCGGGACAGAATATTAGAGAAGAAGGACCCAAATCTCATTACGCTAAGGCGGGAACCCCTAGTATGGGTGGGCTGGCTATGATTGCAGCCACGATTTTCGGCTGTCTTGTCGGGCGGTATTACTCACCTCATACGGCAGCAGTCCTGCTGGTGTTTGTTTTATTTGGCGCTATCGGATTCTTTGATGATTATCTGAAAGTTGTCAAAAAGAATAATTTGGGGCTGCGGGCTTATCAGAAGTTTGGTCTGCAGATCATTATTTCGGTGGCCTTTGCCGTGTATATGGCTCTGTTTTCCGGAGACGGCACTTCTATATGGGTGCCTTTTGTCAATATTAATTTGGATTTTGGCGTTTGGTATATCCCGTTTATTGCCTTTGTTCTGCTGGCCATGACAAACGCGGTTAATCTGACTGATGGACTGGACGGACTGGCCACTGGCGTTACTGCCTTGGTTTCCTTATTCTTTGCCATTGCTGCTGTAACTTATGGCGCCAGCACTGGGGCGGGCATTTTTACATCAGCCTTGACAGGAGCATGTCTTGGATTTTTGGTATATAATAAAAATCCAGCAAAAGTCTTTATGGGAGACACCGGTTCCCTGGCTCTGGGAGGCGGCCTTGCGGCTGCAGCCATTGTCATGCATTTTGAGCTGCTACTTCCAATCGCAGGCTTTGTCTATGTAATGGAGGCGTTGTCCGTCATTATTCAGGTAGTAAGCTTTAAGCTGACAGGGAAAAGAGTCTTTAAAATGGCTCCCATTCATCACCACTTTGAGCTGAGCGGATTAAAAGAAAAGCAAGTAGTAGGAATCTTTTGGGGGCTGGCTCTGATTTGCTGCGTCATTGGACTTGGAATTATATAGAGGTAGAAAAATGAGAACAAATCTTGATAATATGAAGAATAAGAATGTGCTAGTCGTTGGACTTGGAAAATCAGGCATTGCAGCTGTGCAGGCCATGCTCAAGCTGGGAGCTGCAGTTTCTGTTCAGGATTCAAAGATTTCGGAAGAAGTGGACCCTCAGCTGCTGGCTTTCTTAGAAGGGCGGCAGGTCAACTGCTGCTTTGGAAAAAAACCAGAGGATATGAGCGTCTTTGATATGTTGATCTTGAGTCCGGGAGTTTCTCCGGAACTTCCTTTTATTAAAGAAGCACAGGCTGCGGGAGCTGAGATCATAGGGGAACTGGAAATTGCCTATCGAATTGGCAGGGGCAAGTATGTTGCCATTACAGGAACCAATGGAAAAACGACAACTACAACTTTAGTGGGCGAAATTTTTAAAAAAGCAAAAGAAAAGACCTATGTGGTAGGAAATATCGGTGTAGCAGTTATTTCAAAGGCCCTTACTGCGGAGGAAGACGCATGGCTTGTAACAGAGACCAGCAGTTTTCAGCTTGAAACCACCCGTTATTTTAAGCCGACAGTTTCCGCTATCCTCAATTTGACTCCGGACCACATGGACCGGCACAAGACCATGGAAAACTATGGGAAGGCAAAAGCAAAAATCTTTGAAAACCAGGATGCTAGTCAATACTTGATCATTAATTATGATGATAAGGCCTGCTTTGCTCTTGCAGAAAACTGTAACGCCCAGGTAGTGCCTTTCAGCAGGAAAGAAGAATTGGATTTTGGTGCTTTTCTTCAAGATGGATATATCACGATCCGTGAAAAAGATGGAAAGACTATACGTTTTTGCCGTGCTGATCAACTGGCTATTCCAGGCTCACATAATTTAGAAAACGCCCTGGCCGCAGCGGCAATCGCCTATTTTGCAGGTTTAGATCCTCAGATTATCTCCCAGGCAATGGTGGAATTTCAAGGGGTAGAGCACCGGATCGAATTTTGCGGACAGGTGGACGGCGTTCGCTTTGTCAATGACTCAAAGGGAACAAACCCGGATGCGTCTATAAAAGCCATAGAGGCTATGAAGGGTGGAGTTGTTCTTATTGCAGGAGGCGATGACAAAGGCTCTTCTTTTGAAGAGCTGATAAAGGCCTTTGACGGAAAAGTAAAACATATGGTGCTCCTTGGAAAAACAGCGTCTAAAATAAAAGAAACTGCGGAAAAGTTAGGGTTTACCAATTCCATGATTGTAAAAGATATGGAAGAGTGCGTAAAGGAAGCCTTTAAACTGGCTGAGCCGGGGGATACGGTGCTGCTGTCGCCGGCCTGTGCCAGCTGGGATATGTATACTGGATTTGAACAAAGGGGAAAACATTTTAAAAACTGTGTGCACAGACTTGAAAAATAATGCTTTGGCAGGTTGGAGATAGCAATGAGAAGTAAAAAAAACAATTTAAGATCAGGGGACTTTATACTGGTGATTTTAACCGTGGGGCTAGTGATCTTTGGGATCATTATGGTGTTTTCCGCCAGTTACTATCAGTCTATTAATGAAACTTCCAAATCAGGGGGAGGGACGCCTTACGCCTACTTGATCAGAGATGTTATGTGGGCGTTCCTTGGATTCTGCCTCATGATTTTTACCGCGATCTTTGATTATCGAAAGTATAGAAAGATGGCGCTTCCGGCTTTGGTCATCAGTTTTGTACTCCTGGCACTGCTCATGATACCGGGAGTTGGTCATTCCAGCAATGGGGCAACCAGGTGGCTGGGAGTCGGCGGATTTACCATTATGCCCGGTGAAATCGCAAAGATCGCGCTGATTATCTTTGTAGCCTGGTTTCTCAGTGAGCGGCCTCAGAGGATCCACTCTTTTACCCAGGGAATTTTGCCCTTGTTTGTAATCTGCGCCGTATTTGGGGGACTGATTTTGCTGCAGCCAAACATGTCTACAGCCATTACTGTTGTGGCCATTGTTATTTTAATGATGTTTGTGGCAGGGATGAGCTGGCTGTACTGCGGCGGACTGGTAGGTGCCGGTGCGTTGGGTATCGCGGCTATTATTCTCACCAATCCTGACAGTCACTGGGCAAAGAGACTGACCAGTTTTGCCGATCCCTTCGCTGATCCTCTGGGAGATGGATTTCAGGTCGTCCAGTCATTGATGGCCCTTGGCTCAGGAGGCCTTTTTGGCGTAGGCCTTGGGAAAAGCATTCAAAAGAATTTGTACCTGCCGGAACCGCAAAACGACTTTATCCTGGCAATCATTGGTGAAGAATTGGGATTCGTCGGGATCATTCTATTATTGATCGCTTATGTGATTCTGATCTGGCGCGGTATCCACATTGCTGTCAACGCTCCTGACCAGTTTGGCACATTGATGGCGTCAGGCATTACCATTATGGTAGCAATCCAGGTACTTTTAAATATTGCAGTTGTTACATCTTCGATGCCGCCTACAGGGATTACCCTTCCCTTTGTAAGCTACGGAGGAAACGCCCTGCTCTTGTTTATGGGGAGCATGGGAATTCTTCTTAATATTTCGCGGCATACGGCAGCAGTAAAATAGGAGTAAGAATCAATGAAAGTAATTATGACAGGCGGAGGAACAGGCGGACATATTTATCCGGCTATTGCCATTGCCGATAAAATCAAAGAGCGTTATCCAAACAGTCAGATCTTATTTGTAGGAACAGAGCATGGACTTGAGAAAAAGTTGGTGCCTGA
>CAUEYG010000272.1 GCA_959021945.1 uncultured Eubacteriales bacterium
CTCAGCAAGATACGGGCAGCATCTGTAAATGCTGTACCCCAAATATCTGCATAAAGCTGGTCCATAATCGGCTCTTCCGGAAGTCCGAAATCACCTACAGAGAGTGCGTAGATATAAACTCCTTCTATGGTTTTAGGCTCCACTTGCTCAAAGGCACTGCAGGAAAGGGTTACACCTTTTATAACAGCAGTTTTTCCGGTAAGCTGCACTTCGCTCTGATCATAATAAGCATATGCGACTCTGATCTTAATGCGATCTTCAATGATCTCTCTCATGCGAAAAGCATCTTGCCTCATCCGGTCAAACTTACGGCCTTCCTTGCTGATTCCTGCAGTTTTCATAAAAAGCTCCTGGGCCAGGTCGTTGCACTCTTTTCTGTCAACACAGAAAGTTTTATGTATCATTTCCACACACTCTCATTCCTAATTTACAAAGATTAACTTGCCATAAGTCGATCTGCCAACTCGACACATGTAACAGCATCCTCTGAATAGTTGGCTTCAATTCCTTTGGCATAATCACCGGATAGCGGTGCTCCTCCCACCATAACCTGTACACGGTTATTCAAATTGTTTGCCTTTAACGCTTCTACTGTTTCATCCATAGTAACCATGGTGGTAGTCAGCATAGCAGACATGGCAATAAGATTTGGCTGATGTTCTTTTACTGCATCCACAATCTGCTGTGCCCCAATATCTACACCTAAGTCAATGACTTCATATCCTGCACCTTCCAGCATCATAACGCAAAGCTTTTTGCCGATATCATGCAGGTCACCTTCTACCGTACAGAAAACAATCTTTCCTGCTTTTTTAATGTCACCCTGCTGCAGATGGGGCTTGATTAATTCCATCCCCGCATCCATTGCGTTTGCTGACATTAAAACTTCAGGTACAAACAGCTCCCCGTCTTTGAATAGTTCTCCCACAATATTCATACCGCCGATCAATCCCTGATTCATAATATCATCAGGTTTTTCTTCGTCTTCCAAGGCCTCTTCAACCAGCTCTACAACACCATCTACATCGCCGTCTTCAATGGCTTCATTTATTTTCTTAAAAATTTTGCTCATTTTTTCTCTCCTCTCAGCTTTGTACGATCTATTTAACGCCGTATTCTCTTTCAGCATCCTCCACCACTTTTCTTATATAAGCTGCCTGTTCTTCTGTCAAAGGCTCCGGCTGATGGTTTTCAATGATCTCCATTGCTTTTTCATATGCAACGGTTGTCATATCTTTGCTGCCGCCTGCCAGCCACTGTTCTCTTGGCTGACGGTTGATAATGTTAGAGTGGGACTGGATTTTTTTAAAATTATCAGTCGTATGTTTCTGAGAAACAAATTCTCCCATCTTTACCTCCTTGATAACGTCAAGGGCAAGTGTTTCTTCATTAACTTCAAAACCGTTCAGTGTATGGAGCACCATCTTATAAATTTCTGCATCAATAATCAGCTGTGCCAGGTCAAAGGTCATTCCCATCTCAATCATTCCTGCACCGTAGATAACGTTAGCGCCGCCCTGGGCTGCCAACAATGCGGTTAAGGTTTTTTCATGAGCTGCCTGTGCATCCGGTACTTTACTGTCAGCCTATCCTCCGGCTACAAAGCTAGGCAAGTTATAATACCGAGATAACTGAGCTACAGCGTTGCTGATCATGCAAAGCTCCGGAGCACCTACCGGTGTTGTCAGATGCCGCATGTCCATAATACTGGTAGAGCTAGCGTAAAGCACAGCTGCTCCCTTTTCAGCCAGCTGACTGAGCACAACCGCAGACAATACCTCAGCATTATGTGTAACCAGTGTTCCCGCCAGAGTAACAGAGGAAGTTGCTCCGGACAGTGCCATGGAAATAATATTACATGGAATACCCGCTCTTGCACCTAAGATTAATGCATCTGTGGCAGTAGGGTTTAGCTGAAGCGGACTGGTTGGACACAAGTTAAAGGTTACAATCGGTCTTTTCTTTAAGGCATCCCGCCCTCCTGAAAGAAAGGCTGCCATATCAATAATTTTTTCGATATTTTTCTTTCCGTCAGGTCCAATAAAGCAATGCTTTGTTGTGTTATGAAACATGGCTTCCATATTATGAAGCGCCTGAACACTTCCTGCTTTGTCCTGAGAAGCTACCGAACGATAGGCACAAGGCAATACATTAATAGCATCAATCACCTTTGTATTTCTTTCCAGGTCAGCTTTTACTGATCTCCTGTATTCTTTGGTGTAAGGATCGATTACATTAACACCTTCACCAAAATTAATAAACGATACTTTGTTCTGTTTTACCACATAGTCGTTTTTCGGATTTCTTCCTGCCAGCAGCACTACAGAAGGCGCTGTCCGAATGCTTTCTTCTACAATGTGCGCAGGAATCTTTACGATATCCTCTTCGATTACACATCCGCCTTTTTCAAATAATGCTCTCGCCTCTTCGCTTTCAACTTTTACACCAACCTCCATGAGCACATCTAAGCTGGCTGCGTGGATGGAATACAGTTCATCATCCGAAAGCTCATTACTTTTTGCCATGGCGTATTGGATGCTGTCCAGTATTCCGGCTTTACTGCGCTGACGTCTTTCGCGTTTTGCCATTTTTTACTCCTTTTCATCCTGTCAGAATTAACGGTTTAACCAGGGGGGACAAAATACGCTATAGCCTGATGATTCCTTTCAGGTGATCATCAATGGCTCTGGTAAGAATACTCATCATTTTGAAGCCTACTGCAGAAATCACCACAATTTCTGTTTTGTTTATAGGTTCATACCAGGAGTTCAAATGAATGTTTTTTCCTACAGCGCTGACTTCAACATTGCCTTTATCCGTATCAACAAAGCCTTTTATTCGGTAAGTATCCGCTGCAATAGTCTGTAAAAAGGTCTCCAGTCTTTCATAAGGCACTACCTTCTGACCTTTTAAAATAAATGTGGTAGGCCTTGATTCCATCGTATTGCTGCTCGCTCTTGCCTGAACAGAGTTCTGGGTGAGATCTTCCACCACTTCTCTTACATTTACTTTGCAGTAGGATGTAACAAAAGATGTTGCATTTGGGTTGATATTCTGTATGATTTCCAGAATATCCTTCAGTTGATCTTCATCAATCAAATCCCCTTTGTTGATAATAACTGCACCGCAGAATTCCAGCTGTGAGGTGATAGCAGACAGCACTTCATACAAATCTGTAAAAGTTTCGCCGTCAACGACACAAATGGAGCCTCTATAGTCGTAGGAATTCAAAACATTGTTTTTAATGCCATCAATAATTTGATTCATATTGGCTGGGTCTGCAAGGCCGGATGCTTCAATAAACAGGTAATCCAACTCTTTGTAAGACATTTCAATCAGACTGTCTACAAACTTATCTTTGATACATGCGCAGAAAATAGAGCCGTTTGATAGTTCTGCCATCTGTACACCGTCTTTGTTGATCAGCTTGGCATCAATATTGATTTCGCCAAATTCATTGACAATGACTCCTGTTTTCACATGGTTATAAGTGCTCAGAATTTCTTTCATCAAAGTTGTCTTTCCTGCTCCTAAAAAGCCAGTCAGCAATACTAATTTGATCATATAAGGCTCTCCTTTCTTTCTGCAAAATTCATTTTACCTATCATTGGCAATATCTTTGTTTCTTTGTCCTCCTTTTGCTGGTTAAGGAAATCAATCACGTTTATAAAATATGCGATTTGGTTCCTCACCATCTTTATATAGCATATTTCATGCCAAATTAAAGAGACTTCTTCAATGATTGGAATTTCAGCAGTTACAGGTCTATACAGAATTATCTTTTTTATAGAGTGAACATTTATCGTTCACCGTTTTTTC
>CAUEYG010000273.1 GCA_959021945.1 uncultured Eubacteriales bacterium
CGGCTCATTCCCGCCTCTATCTTCCCGGTAGTCCAGCCGGCGGCCAGCGGCAAAGCAGAAACCATATTTTGTGAAATATGGTAGCAAGCCTGTCAGCGCACATTTGTCCTCTTTTATTATTCTGTGCGCTGATCTTCCATATCAATTCCAATATCATTGTTTAAAACTCGTCCAAAGGTAATGGCGCTATCGCCAAACTTAGCGCGGATGTGATCAATAGTTCGTTCTACTTTTTCGCCTTTTTCCCGCGTTTTCATATCCGTATCAAAGAGAGAAAGTTGTTCAGATTCATTTTCATCACAAAGGTTGATTGCTGTAATGGTAAGCATGCGGATTGGATCGTTTAATCTCCAGGAAGACTGGATAATTGCAAGAGCCTGGTGAAAGATTTCTTCAGAAAGGTTAGTGGCTGCTCCTAACTGCTTTTGCCTGGAGATTACTTTGAAATCCGGGTTTTTAATATCTACTTTTACGCCAAAGGCCTTCATTTGGTATTTGCGCAGACGGCTGGCCACTGTATCAGAAAGAGCAGTTACAGCGATCTTAATATCTTCAATACCCTGCAGGTTTCTCCGAAAGGTAGTTCCGTTTCCCACAGATTTCACTTTTTCCCGTTCCGTATACAGGCATACAGGACTTTGATCAAGCCCATTGGCGTAGTCATGGAGCATTTCTCCTTGTTTGCCCAAAAGGGCTTTTAACAATGTCTTGTCCGCTGCCGCCAGATCGCCGATGCTTTGAATTCCTGATTTGTTTAGTTTATCAGCAGTGGCGTTTCCTACAAAAAACATTTTCCGCACATTCATGGGCCACAAGATTTCTTTGTAATTATCCCTGCTGATTACGGTTGTCCCATCCGGCTTATTATAATCACTGCCTATTTTAGCAAAAATTTTATTGAAAGAAACTCCAACAGAAAGGGTGAGGCCTAACTCTTGACGAACCGTATTTCTCAGGGAATCGGCAATTTCTTTTCCTGTTCCAAAGAGCTTTAAGGAGGCGGAGACATCCAGCCAGGACTCATCAATACTAAAGGGCTCCACCATATCTGTAAACCGCTGGTAAATTTGGTTTATTTTAAGGCTGTACTCCTTATATTTTTCGTGGTGGGGAGGCAGCAGATGAAGCTGCGGACATTTTCTTTTGGCCTGCCAGACGGTTTCTGCCTTTTTAATGCCATATTTTTTTGCTGAGGCATTTTTTGCCAATATAATCCCATGCCGGTTTTGCGGATTTCCGCAGACCGCCACAGGCTTGTCTTTTAATTCAGGATAATTCAAGAGTTCTACAGAAGCGTAAAACCCATCCATGTCACAGTGAAGTATTGTTCTTTCCATGCTTTTATTATATCGGATTTCTGCCTTGCCTTCTAGGCCTGGTTTTAGAAAAATCCAGATAATATATGGGAAAAGTTGATGTGGATCTGGTAAATAGTTGAAGTTTTCAAAAAGAATTTCATATTAGGTTTTGTGTATCAAAGGGTTTATGGTATAATAAACACATCGTTGCCTAGATCCTATAGGCGGTAATGCTGAAGAAACAGAGAAAGGGTTGATGAGATGCTTAAGATGTTAAAAAAAGTGAATAAAGTGCTGAGAGTTGTATTTATTGGGTTTATCGCGATTTATGCAATCGTTAAAATATTTGATGTTGCCCCAAAACAGAGAATAGAAAAAAGGAAATCGTTTACAGAACCTGTCACCAGTGAATTTGACGAAATCTGGTAAAACAAATACAGGGGGATACTTATGAAAAACGTAATGGTGTGTGTCACACAGCAGAAGACTTGCGACCGATTGATTCGATTCGGTCACCAGGTCCTGGATGACGATGACGGGGAACTATTCATCATCCATGTGGCGCCCAAAGATTTTAAAATTCTGGGAAACTCCCAGGAGGGAGAGGCATTAGATTATCTGTATGGAAAAGCTATGGAATACGGAGCCAACCTAACCGTTGTACGTTCTAACAATATTTTAGAAACCTTGGTGGATTTGGTAAAGAAAAATCAGATAACCCATGTGGTTTTAGGACAGTCTGGCCAGGTAAAGAATGAAGCAAATTTAATAACAAATTTTAGAGAAAAAATCAGCCAACAGGCGGAGTTGATTGTAGTTCCGTGAGTGATGCAGCAAGGAGGACAATAAATTGAGAGTATTAACGATTATCAGCGGCGTGCTGTTAGTGTTAGCCGGTGTTTTTTGTTTTGCAAACCCAGGAGAAACATTTTTGTCTCTGGCCTTTATCCTAGGGATTATTATGGTACTAAACAGTGTTATTCAGGGAATTGCATACTGGTGGGGGAGAAGCGGCAACCAAAATGACAACAATGGCTGGATTCTGACAGAGGCTATTATCACCTTTATCTTAGGTGTTTTGGTATTGAGCAATCAAATTGCTGCAGATGTTGCCATTCCAATGGTCTTTGGTATGTGGGCTATGTTTTCAGGCATTTTGCGCGTGGTTACAGCCACTTTGATTGACAGGGCCAACAAAAAGTCCAACTTTGCATGGACCCTGATCACCGGTCTTTTATGTGCTTTTGGGGGGCTTTATGCATTTTTGGACCCAATTATAGCTGGACTTGCTATCGCTGTTCTTTTGGGAATCATGTTTGTAGTACAAGGTATCAGCACCTTAGAATTGGGAATTCATATGCCTAATGAAAAAAAGATGAAAAAACAAAAGGAAAAGAAACAAAAAAAATAATCAGTAAAAAATCCTGCGAAGAACAAATGCAGGATTTTTTATTGATTATTATGTTTCAGGCTGAATCTCCATATAAGTCAGTTCAGGAACCGCACCAAATCTGGCGGGAATCTTTGTAGTTCCCAGGCCAGAGTTGACGTAGAGAAGCGTTTGATTTCCATTGTCAATCTGATATTGCCCCTTTACATATTTCTCACCATAGGAAGGCAGGAACTTTTGCGTATAAAAAGGAACTCGTATTTGTCCTCCATGAGTATGTCCCGCCACCATCAGATCTGTATTGGAACTAAGAATATCGTCAATAATATCCGGCTCATGACAGAAAACAAAGTTATACATGGAAGCGTCTACACTGTTAGCCACAGAAGGATTGCCAAACCCAATCAACAGATCATCAATGCCAATGAGACGGAATTGATAATCTTCAAAAGTAACAACATCATTGACTAAAACCTGAAAGCCGCCGGCATTCATAATATCTTCATATTTATACTGAGCGCCTCCGCCATAATCATGATTGCCGAACACTGCATATTTGCCCAACTTTGCTTTCATCTGCGACAGCTTTTGAGAGATTTCCGCTGTATCTCCCGGATATTCATTTAAGTTGTCAATCAAATCCCCGGCAAAGAGGAGAAGATCCGGCGGATTTTCATTCACCTTATCAACTACTTTTTGAAAATCTTCTGTATCGTACTGAAATCCAAAATGGGTATCTGCAAAGATAGCCACAGTAATAGGCCTTTTCATAGAACTGCTGCTGTCTTCCAATGTGGTAACGGTAAGACGGTTTGGTTCAATAAAACGAGCATAAACGACACAGAGAATCGCCAAAAGCAGTACAATGGCCATAACTGAGGAAATAACTTTAATCCCTTTTTTGATTGTGTGTGACATATAAAACCCCTTTTCTACCCCAAGAAAAATTACCGTACTATCATATCATTTATTTTCATTGGTTTCAATCTGCAGCCAGTAGTAAAACCTTAAATTGTGTGGTATAATTCATTAATATTTTGTGAAACTTTCAAGGAGAAATTATGTGGGATATCTGTATTATTGGGGGAGGGGCTTCAGGTCTTGCTGCAG
>CAUEYG010000274.1 GCA_959021945.1 uncultured Eubacteriales bacterium
GGATGAGTTGTTTGTTAATCCGGTGATAAAATAAAGACCAGTTGAGATGAGAGTGAGTTTGTGTTTATTAACGGTGTGGCTGTTTCTTGCTTGTGTAGGCCGCGGGGAAATTGTACCAATTCCTTCTTGGTCAAAATCGATGGCAAAGGAGAAATATATCCTAACCCCCAAAGCACCTGAGGTTCCACAGATTAATAGTCTATGGTGCAGCCTTGGAAATACAGAAAAAGTCTCTGTTCGTGATTTGTGGCATCAAAAGGATTTAGGGGAGTATAAAGGGGGATTTTGGACACAAGTCCCTTATCATGGAGTTACTTTTGTAAAAAAAATCACTCTTGTAGAGTGAACTGAAACTTTAAAATAAATAGTATGGAATTTGCTTTGGATAGATGGATTACCAAGCATAATGCTTGGATTGATGTTTTTGGACCAAACTACATGAGGTGGATATTTCGTGATGTGAAAATGACTATTTTGTTTTTGGGGCAGTTTCTCTTTGGTAAAGTGTTGCAGGTGTTTAAGGCAGGTGTGTTATTGGGAGCAGTGTCCTGCATACTATTTGTGCCAGGGCTAAAGGCAGAAAATTCTAGGCCATTTGTGATACCGGCATTACAGGAGTGGAAAGGCGGGGATGGCTATTGGCGCTCATCGTGTCGGTTGGTGTTGGACCCCCGCTATGCAGCAGAACTCAATCCGGTGGCAAACACATTTGCCGAAGATTTAGCAGTGATGTTTGGCAGGAAATATAAGGTGGCGGAAGGCGTTTCTGCCTGCTCGGGAGATATTTTTTTGACTTTGGCTGGAAAAGAAACAGAAGAGAATCGGGAGAAGTATTATTTGGATGTGTCTGATCGGATGGTGTTGACGGGTGCAACGACGCAGGCAGTGTTTTGGGGAACTCGGACCATTCTTCAAATGATGGAACAGTATGATGGGGCGGTGCCGCAGGGAGTGGCTGTAGATTGGCCCAATTATCCTAAGCGTGGATTTATGTTGGATGTAGGACGTAAATTTGTCCCCATTGGCTTTTTGAGGGATTATGTGAAGATAATGTCCTATTATAAAATGAATTGTTTCCAGATTCATTTGAATGACAACGGCTTTAAAAAGTTCTATGGCAATGACTGGTCGCAAACACCCGCAGCTTTCCGATTAGAAAGTACCGTGTTTCCGGGATTGGCCACGGAGGGGGCTCATTATTCAAAAAAAGAATTTGTTGAACTTCAGATGTTAGCCGAGCAGTATGGAGTGACTGTCTTGCCGGAAATAGATGTGCCTGCGCATTCATTGGCCTTTACGCGCTATAAGCCGGAAATTGCTAGTAAGGAGTACGGAGAGGATCACCTGGATTTGTTTAATCCGGAGACTTATTTGTTCTTGGACAGCTTGTTTGCAGAGTATTTAGGTGGAGAAAATCCGGTGTTTAGGGGTAAAGAAGTGCATATTGGTACAGATGAATACGATAATTCGGATCCTAATGTTGTTGAAAAGTTTCGCTTTTTTACTGATTATTACATTAAATATGTGGAGGGTTTTGGGAAGAAAGCGGTGGCATGGGGTGCATTGACGCATGCCAGAGGAGATCTTCCTGTGAAGTCTGACGAGGTACTATTGGACATTTGGTACAATGGTTATGCCGATCCCTTTGAAATGGCCGAATTGGGATTTGGATTGGTGAATGTGGCATGTAGCCAATTGTACATAATACCATTGACGGCACTCTATTACCACGATTACCTGAATATAGAGTGGATTTTTAATAACTGGGAACCCTATATGTTTGATGATAGAATATTTAGTCGGAATGATAGGCGTGTGAAAGGGGGAATGTTTGCCGTATGGAATGATTACATTGGAAATGGGATTACTTTCAAGGACATTCATCATCGTGCGTATCCTGCTATGCAGACATTAAGCTTGAAAATGTGGACCGGTGCTGTGGATGATTTGTCTTTCGCACGGTTTGATTCTTGCCGTCGTGCTTTGTCGGAAGCTCCGGGAGTGAATATTGGAGCAAAGGTAAAAACGATGGATGGGAAAGTGCTTCAAGTCTCGAAGTTGAAAAGGAATCAAAAGCTTTTGATAGAAGAAGTAGGGTATGATTATGAAGTGGCTTTTGATTTCACTGCAAAATCCGCAGATATGGGCAGTGTGCTTTTTAAATCTTCCAATGCCATTTTGTATCAGAGTAGCCCAAAGTCTGGAAAATTGGCATTCTGGTCAGATGGTTATTTAAATGAGTTTGATTATATGTTTCCTATCGGTCAACGGGTACAAATTGTGATTAAAGGTGACCATACCTCTACAAGTTTATACATTGATGGAAAACTACATCAGACTTTGGATAAAAAGATACTTTATAAAATTGGCGAGGAGGTGGTGTACTACCAGTCCACTCTTGTTTTTCCATTAGCTTTTACTGGAAATTTTAGTGGGCAATTGTTAAATTTGAAAGTACTGCAAAAGTAATTCGAGTTCATGTTACAAGGATCCATTTTAGGTTATTCTTTGCCTTTAATTTGTTGTAAGAATTCATTGGTGGACACTAATGCTTTTTCATCTTTGAAGCATGTGGAAGTTGAAAAAGGATAGTGATAATTCCCTGATTTATATTCAATGGTTGTAATATATCCTGACGGAGATTATGGTGAAAATATTTTGCTGGGTCATACCAAAAGGCCTGGTTGGATATAATGATTAGTGCTAAAGTGCAATTATTAAGCCTGCTTTAAATTTCACTTTTAGCCATTAGCTTGTTACAACAGATATGTAATAAGATGTAAAGTGAAACTTAAAGTAGGGCTCATTGATTATTCTACATGTTGCTTTGAAGTACTTATGCAGAAAACAACTTCTATTATATTCATTCTTCTATGCTTCTTGTCAAGTTGTAGCTTCGAATCTAAAACAGAATTTCCAGCCTTTGATAAGGAGATTAGAGTAGATGGTGAGCAATCTGATACAGAATTGCTGATTAATATGGGATGGATTGACTGTGTTGATACATTCTTGGTAATGACGCATGTCGCCCAAAATGATTTTTGCCATGTATATTCCATTCCTTCGGGTATGAAAAAAATCCATACTTGGGGTTCATTGGGAAATGGTCCTGGCGAGTTCCTACAGCCAATAATTACATACGCTCACGAAAACACCTTCGGTTTGAATGATGTCAATATACAAATGTTGGCAGTGATGTCTCTAAAAGGCAACGGAAATGCTATTGAAATTGAAGAGCTGTCCAGAAAAAAAACTCCTTATAAGCGTGTGCAAGGTGAGCTCAATCCTGCAGATTATAATTTCGTACGACTGGATGAACAGCATTTTGTCTCCCTATTGTGCGGAAAGGACGGTAGTTTCTTTTCCTTACTGGATGCCAATCTGCAGCCTTTACAGAGGTTCGGCGAATCTCCGGTGGGGAACAAAATTTCTGTCTAGTCTTCACGGATGAATTTGAAAGGTTATCTGTCGGCGCATGACGGGCATATGGTGTTTGCGCCTAGCAAACTGCCGTATCTTGCTAAATACCACCTGGAAAATGGAACCATGGTAAAAGACTGGAACTTTTATTTTGATCGGTCTTTTTATGAATGTAAAGACTATAACCTCTTGTTTAGTAAGGCAAGAAGCTTTGGGCAGGTGTTGGATTTGGCAATGGATGACCAATATATCTATATTTTGTACTTAGATCAACTTTTAAGCGAGTATGACTATAATGACCCGCAAAAATCCATGGCGAACAAGGTGCTGGTTTTCAATTACTCGGGAGTACCCATAGCCAAGTTGATATTGG
>CAUEYG010000275.1 GCA_959021945.1 uncultured Eubacteriales bacterium
CTTAAACATAAAGTCCCCCTGCTATATAATATGTATCAGTAAATTATACCTTTTTTTTAAGAAAAGGTAAAGTGCGCGTGAAAAAAAGGTTGTTTTACCCCTCCAAAAAGTGGTATAACTAGTATATAACAAAATTTTATTGGGAGGTAGAAAATTATGAAATGGACATGTTCAGTATGCGGTTATACTCATGAAGGGCCGGAGCCACCAGAAAAGTGCCCACAGTGCGGTGTTGCAGCAGACAAATTCGTAAAAGCGGAAGAAGGCAAGAAAGAGTGGGCGGACCAGCACGTAGTTGGAGTTGCAAAAGGGGTTGATCCTGAAATCGTGCAGGGTCTGAGAGACAACTTCACAGGTGAATGTACAGAAGTAGGTATGTATCTTGCTATGGCTAGAGTTGCTCACAGAGAAGGATATCCTGAAATCGGCCTTTACTGGGAAAAGGCTGCTTGGGAAGAAGCAGAGCATGCTGCTAAATTTGCCGAGCTGTTGGGCGAAGTAGTTACAGACTCCACTAAGAAGAATCTGGAAATGCGTGTTGATGCAGAGAACGGAGCTTGCGCAGGCAAAAAAGCGCTTGCAAAAATGGCAAAAGACCAGAACCTGGATGCAATCCACGACACTGTTCATGAAATGGCCAAGGACGAAGCCAGACATGGCTGTGCTTTTGAGGGCTTGCTCAAACGCTATTTTGGCTAAAAACAAAAGGAAGTACATAAAGGATGCAGCCAGCCCTGCATCCTTTTTCTATGGAAAGGAGTTCTTGATATGAAACGATTTCAATATTATATCCCCACCCGGGTTTTGTTTGGCAAAGGCGCTCTGGGCGGGCTTCATAAAAAACAGCTGCCCGGAAAAAAGGCATTGATTGTCATCAGCAGTGGAAAATCCACCAAAGCAAACGGATACCTTGCAAAGGTAGAGGAGCAGCTGGAGATGGCAGGCTGCCAACATGTTCTCTTTAATAAAATATTGCCAAACCCAGTACTCCGCCACGTTATGGAAGGCGCAGAGTTGGCAAAACAGCAAGGCTGCGACTTTGTAGTAGGCCTGGGAGGCGGCAGCAGTATGGATGCAGCAAAGGCTATCGCTGTCATGGCCACAAATCCCGGCGACTACTGGGACTACAACAATGGAAAAACCGGAAAAGGACAGCCCCTTGTCTGCGACCCCCTCCCTGTTGTAGAAATTACCACAACAGCAGGTACTGGTTCTGAAGTAGATCCTACTACCGTTACAACAAAAGAAGAAACAAACGAAAAGTGCGGATTTGCCCACGAAAAACTTTACCCTGTTATCTCCGTTGTGGACCCGGATCTGATGATGACCGTCCCTCCTATGCTGACTGCCTATCAGGGCTTTGACGCTTTGTTTCACGCTGTAGAAAGCGTCATCAACAGGCGTGAAAATCCTATGGGTGAAATGTTTGCTTTAAAAGCCATTGAATATATTGCCCAATACCTTCCTACAGCAGTAAAAGACGGACAAGATTCAGAGGCCCGCAGCTACGTGGCTCTGGCCAATTCTCTGGCAGGATTTTTTATGATGTGCACTTCCGAACATTCTATGGAGCACGCCCTCAGCGCTTATCATCATAAGCTCCCCCACGGCGCCGGCCTCATTATGATCAGCCTAGCTTATCACAAACATTTTGTTGAAACACATGCCTGTGATGAGCTCTATATTAAAATGGCAAAGGCCATGGGTAAAGCGGATGCTGACCGGGCGGAAGATTTTCTCGATCTGCTCCTGCAGCTTCAGAAGGATTGCGGCGTGGATCAGCTGAAAATGAGCGACTATGGCATTGACGAAAAGGAATTTGACAAGTATACTGCCAATGCCCGGGAAGCCATGGGATTTTTATTTGACCTGGACCCAGCGCCTCTTACTGATGCAGAGGTCATTAAAATTTGCCAGGATTCCTACCGATAAACGCTGTCTCCTTTACAGAAAAAGAACTTGCTGCAGCTTGAGGCTATGCGGCAAGTTCTTTCTCTTTTGCAGTCTTATGGCTTTCTTCCATGCCTTTATTGAAAGCGGATGTCCAGATCTCCGGCATCACAATTTAAGTTGAGATAATTTTTAGCGCCCTCATTTGTGTTTATATAAGAGCTGCCTGCCTCCTGGCCGTCTATTGTACAGCTTCCCAAATCTACATTGCTGTTTACAGAATAACTGTTCTTTGGAAGCCCTGTTGTCAGGCTGCAGTCTCCCATATTGCACGTTATCTTTGTTTTTCCTCCAAGGGCTCCTTCCAGATCAACAGCTCCCATATCCATAGAAATATCGATTCCATTTGTTTTTACACTTCTTGCCGCCACATCGCCCATATCCGCATCTATCTTTAAATAGTCCGTGTTGAGCTTGCGGATAGAAACATTTCCTGCATCTACCTCCAAGGTAACACGTTTTGCCGTCAGGCTGTTTATTCCTATATCTCCTGCATCTGCGTTGAGCTCCACAGCTTCAAAGGAACTGTCCTTAGGATAAACAATCCGAATAACCGTATCAACGTGACTGCCTATGGAAAAGAGATTGAAATTAAACCATCTGCCCCTTTTATAAAAGCTTTCTACTGTAAGGACTCCGTTCTCCACTGACACAGCAGGACGGTTCGCTTTTTTGTCATACTCCAGCTCTACTCCAAATTGTTTTCCTTCAACCAACTGAACCTCTGCCAGATCACAATCCACATTGACAGCAGAAAAATCTCCTGTAGACACTGTTTGTGTTTCTTTGACGCCGCTTCCTCCAAAGGAAATCCAGGGAACGTTTTCCTCAATTTGGCTCAATCCCTTTATACCCCCCAGGACTGCGCCCAGAATCCCCAATATAATTCCTGTTCCTACTAAAATACCGCAGACCAGTACAAAGATTCTCATGCCTTTACTCATTTTGATCATCCCCCTTTCCTATTTTTTTGGTCCTCCGTTTATAACTGCTTTTCTGTATCTGCTTTACGATAACATGAAATAATGCTCTGGACCCTATTGCAACACCTACACACAAAAGGGCGGTAAGCCCTACAGCCACTAGCCCTACTCCTACTAACAGCAGTCCTCCCGCCACACTGCCGGACAGGCTGGCAATGCCTGTTATCACTAAGGCAACGCCTGCTATACATACCAGCACCAAACTCAACAGCAGAGAGAAGATAATAGCGCCAATACTGATAAAGATAGAAAGGCCCACAGCCCCCAGTGCAATAGCAACAGGAAAGGCAACAGGCGCAGCGAACATGCCTAGGATTACCCATACAACAGCGGAAAACCCTTTCTTAGCAGATTGTTTGCCATTGGTATCATCCAGCTGCCGGACCGCGTAGTCAGCCTTAATTTGTGTGGCTATTTTGGCCGGGCTCCCCAGCTCTTTTATAGTTTCCTGCTCTCTGTCAGGACCTGCCTCATCAAAGTATTCTTGATAATATTCCATAGCTGCCTGTACCTCTTCCTTTGGCAGCCTTGATAGCTCAGCAGCCAGACGATTCATAAACTCCTGTCTATTCATTTTTTTCACCCCCGATTAGTAAGGAATCAATCTGTTCTTTGTATTGCTTCCAATCCTTCTTATATTCTTCACACTTTTCTTTGCCCTTTTCCGTCACTGCATAATACCGCCGATTTCTTCCCTGGAAAGGCTGATCGTAGGTCCGCAGATATTCATTTTTCTGCAGCCGCCGCAGTACCGGATATAGGGTGGACTCCGAAATATCCAGCACTTGCTTCATAGATTGGGTCAGCACGTAACCATAGGTATCACCTTTGGATAAAACAGCAAGTACGCAGG
>CAUEYG010000276.1 GCA_959021945.1 uncultured Eubacteriales bacterium
AGATCTCGGTCTTTATCTATATATCCAGGAGGGAATGCGGTTGCCGTCATGATTCTGTTGGCATCTACCTTTAACACGCCGTCGCGCTTTCTTTCTTCCTTCAAAAGCTCCTGCACTTTTTCTGCCACAATGCTGGTTCGCTCTGTTGGGCCAGCCAGGAAACTTTCATCGCCTTCATAAGGCTGATAGTTTAACTGCATGAATTCTTCAATGCTGATTTCATCCATCCATTTTCCTGGTTTGAAGCCTTTCCATTGTTCTTTCATGATCATACTCCTCCTTAAATCATATCTGTTGTATAATGTATACAGTGCAGCAGAAAAATTTTAGTGATAAGACGCTTTTTTCTGCTGTTTTTGTCTTCACCTTTACTGTACCACAGGCACTGCTCTTTTAATCATCTTTTCTTTTGTATACATAGTACACCTGCGTACAATCTATCGTCAACCCTTTTACCATGTATTTTTTCCCGTACTTAAATGTACATAAATTTCCAGATTTGCAAGTTGCTCTAAAGCCTCTTATTTAGGGATTTGTGGAATGTAATCGCATGATTCTGCATTAGTTCGCTGCTTTAGATATTTGAGATATCCCAAGCTGCTCTTCCATAATATCTGAAAGATTACAAGTTCACCTTTTTATAATTGTATACAATTTATGCAGCAATTGGACCTCACGTCTGCACAGCGCGCTTCATAAAGTATGCTGCAGTTCCAACGGAGATTGTTTCATAAAAAATCCCCATAATAAAATTGCTATAAAGTTTTCGATAGTATATAATAACCTCTATATGGGAGGGATTCAAAGATGAAGAAATACAAGGAATTTATGAAAGAACGGTCATTTATCAGGGGCAGCCTGTTTATTGTCTTTAATGCTTTTCTTATTTATGTACTTTATTTTATTATTAAAAACATTGATCTTATTACGGTTACAGCAGGGCAGGGAGCCAGCTCCATCATATCGGCTTTTTCACCTCTGTTCATTGGACTGGTCATTGCATACCTGCTGAATCCGCTGGTTACTATTATCGATCGAAGGATGATGCAGAAAGTATTTTTCCATATTGCTGATGATCCAATCAAGGAGGAAAAACGAAGAAATCTCAGCCGTTTTATCAGCGTACTCCTCACTTTTGTCATTGTGCTGGCTGCCATTGCAGCTATCATCTATGGGTTTGCTGTTATGATTTTAGGTCAGTTTGTATTTGCAGATTTTTCATCTATGTTTCAAGATGTCATACAGACTTTTATGAATTATGAAGTGGAGTTAAAGCAGTGGGTAGCGCAAAACCTTCCGAAAGGGTTTCTGTCAGACAAGCTGATGGAGCTTGCTAACTCGATTATTACGTGGTTCTCACAAAACTTTAGTGCTACTACAGCCATTACTGCTGTAACGGAAACAGTGGGAAGCGTAGTCAATATTGCCATCGGTGCAATTATCAGTATTTATTTGATGAAGGATAAAGACTTTTTTCTGGGCTTATGGAGAAAATTCCTCCACTTAGTATTGCCTCAAAGGGCCAATGCTGCTGTAACGGAAACTCTGAACGAGGTCAACGGGGTGCTGTCCCAATTTGTTAGAGGCGCTCTGTTAGACGCAGTGTTTGTAGCCATTCTGTCATCAATCGGCCTATCTATTATCGGCCTGGACTTTGCTGTATTTATCGGCATCTTTGCCGGAATCGCCAATGTTATTCCATATTTTGGACCTTTGCTGGGGATGATTCCCGCCTTTATTATCGGCTTGTTCACAGGAAGCTTTTCCCACGCAGTAATTGCAGTTATCGTGCTTATTATTGTCCAGCAAATTGATTCTAATATTATTTATCCTAAAGTGGTAGGATCAACGACTGGCCTGCATCCGCTGGTAGTACTGCTGGCTGTCAGTGTGTTCGGCCATTACGGCGGAATTTTAGGAATGATCTTAGCAGTTCCAACGGCCGGCATCTTGCAGATCTTTGTTTTAAAGTGGGCGTATCGAAAGGAAAGAAAGCTTGAAAGCGCATCCGCGCCTCCTTCATCCGCCTCGGCTGCCCCGGAAGTTCCCGTTGATGCAGAAACACCCGCTTCCGATGAGTAGTTAAAGACGAATTTGGTTTTGCTTATTATAGAGGGTTCTCACTCCAAACTGCAAAGCGCTGAATACGCTGAGACACACAGCAGTGCAGATGGTGATCATAATGGCGATCTGATATAAGATGGCTGTCATAGGCATTGTTCCGGATAAAATCTGTCCTGTCATCATCCCAGGGAGCGAAATAATTCCCATCCCAAGCATAGAGTTCAGCGTTGGCAGCAAAGCTGTTTCCAGGGCATTATTGACAAAAGGCAGCAAAATCCTCTTTGGTGTTACGCCTAAATTGATTAATGTATCAATTTTTTCTCTTTCTGTGCTCACAGATTCAGTGAAATTCTTCATGGCTAATGTCACTCCGGTCATGGCATTGCCCATTATCATTCCGCCAATGGTGATGGTATATTGAGGGTTAAAAACGTTAACCCTCACAATTGCTCCAACAAAAAACAGAATCATTGCAATACCAGTACAAGCAAGAGATAAACTCACGGCCCATTTAAAGGCAGAGTTAATCTCTTTATTTTTAGAAAGAACACGATGAACGGAAAATCCTGCCATCACGGCCAGATATGCAATCGTAAATGCCGGATGAGGGTTCTTAAAGATATAAGTTAGAATCAGCCCTGCCAAAATCAATTGGAGTGTCATCCGTACACTGGACAGAATCAACAGTTTCATTCGATTTACTTTGGAACGTTTCATGATAAAGAGGACAATCAGCAGGAGCAGGTAGACCACTGAAAACTGCAGCAGATTAAGCTCAACAACTTGTTTCACGGCAATATCCCCTCTTTCTCAAGAATGATTTTCTTTTCCGCAAAGCGGTCGACTAATTTCATATCGTGGCTTACAACCAGCAATGTGATATCCTGTGTTTTACAAAATCTGCAGATGTTATCGATCACTTGAATTCCTGTCGCCTGGTCCAGGGCAGAGGTGGGCTCATCCAGCATTAGCACTTTGGGGCGAAAAGAAAGAAAAACAGACAGATATACGCGCTGTCTCTCTCCGCCTGATAAACGTCTGCAATTAGAAGAAAGCGAGAAATTCCCACAGCATAAATGGAGAAAGTTCATTATGTACTCCTCATCAGGACAAGAAATTCCTCTATAAGCATAATACCTTTGAAAGTTTTCCATAATGGTCCCATCAAACAAGTAAACAGATTGCCCTACTAGGGAAACCTCCCGCCTCAAGTTTACGGTATCCACCTGTATCAGATCGTTATTCTCATAAAAAACACTTCCCTGGGTGGGAGTCTCCGAAGCATTAAAAAGTTTTAACAGCGAACTCTTGCCCGTCCCGCTGTCGCCGCATATAAACGTAACGCTTCCTCTTAAAATATTGATATCCGCATAGCAAATCTTATTTTTAAAGACTACGCCTTTTGTGCTTAATACTGTTTCCACATCAACCTCCGTATTTGAACAGTATAACACATTTTTCTTTTATAAATCCAATTGATAATCGCCAACCTTGATTTTGCCCATATGTTTTAGCATTTGATCAAAGGCCACAGAAAGAAAAACCGGCAGAACAATGTGCAGCAATAGTACTTGTAAGAGTACAGGTGTGGTAAAGCCCATGGAGGTGAAGGTCCCAATCTGACCTACCAGGCCGGAGGTTCCCATTCCCGCCCCTGCAGGAACATTGGTCATTTTAAAGACTACTGTAGAAATAGGACCGATAATAGCTGACGCCAATGT
>CAUEYG010000277.1 GCA_959021945.1 uncultured Eubacteriales bacterium
AGAACAACCTCCGCGGACTCATGGAACGCGCAGGGGTCCCCTTCGCACTTCCACTCCTGCTGCTTTAAAATTTGAATTAAAGGGCAGTCTGTCGGAACAGGTCAGCGGCAAAGATGTAATTCTCCACATTATCGGTCTCATCGGCGTGGACGGAGCACTTTACAAGTCTATGGAATTTACCGGGGAAGGGGTCAAGAGCCTGTCCATGGATGACAGACTTTGTATCGCCAATATGGCCATTGAAGCCGGAGCAAAAAATGGGATCTTCCCTGTTGATGAAATCACAGAGGAATATATGAAGGGCCGTGTAAACAGGGCCTGGACCAAATATGAGGCTGACCCGGATGCAGTCTATGATGAAACTTATGTCATTGACCTGTCCGCCTTAAAGCCGACGGTTTCCTTCCCGCATCTGCCTGAAAACACAAAGACCATTGATGAGGTTGGCGATGTGCCGATTCAGCAAGTGGTAATCGGTTCCTGCACAAACGGGCGGCTCAGCGATATGCAGATTGCTGCAGAAATCCTCAAGGGACAGCATGTTCACCCTGACGTCCGGGCCATTATCATCCCTGCAACACAGCAGATTTACAAGGATTGCATTAAGCTGGGGTATCTTGATACTTTTATTGATGCAGGATGTGTTGTTTCCACGCCGACCTGCGGGCCTTGCCTGGGCGGCCATATGGGAATTCTGGCTGCAGGCGAGCGCTGTGTAGCCACAACCAATCGTAACTTTGTGGGCAGAATGGGCCACGTTGACAGTGAAGTATATTTGGCCAGCCCTGCAGTAGCAGCGGCGTCGGCTATTTCCGGAAAGATCTCCGGACCGAAGGGAGGCAAATAAGATGGATGCAAAAGGAAGAGTTCATAAGTATGGGAATAATGTAGACACAGATGTTATCATTCCTGCAAGGCACCTGAACACGCAGGATCATAAGGAGTTAGCGTCTCACTGCATGGAAGATATTGATCGGGATTTTGTAAACAAGGTAAAAGAGGGAGATATTATGGTGGCCGGTGATAACTTTGGCTGCGGTTCTTCCCGGGAGCATGCTCCCATTGCCATTAAGGCCAGCGGCATCAGCTGTGTTATTGCAAACACCTTTGCCCGCATCTTTTACCGCAATGCCATTAACATCGGGCTTCCAATCTTAGAATGTGCTCAGGCCAGCCAGCGCATTGAAGACGGAGATGAGGTCAGTGTTGATTTCAACACAGGCGTCATTACCAACCTGACAAAAAACGAGACTTATCAGGCTCTGCCGTTTCCTGAATTTATTAAGGATATTATGGAAAAAGGCGGTCTGATGAACAGCTTGAAATAAAGTAGCTCAGCAAAAATCCCTGCCGGGGAAGTTATTCCTTCTAGGCAGGGATTTTTTGTATTCTATAAAGAGGTCATCGGTTTTCGTTATTGATCTTTTTCCACTTTTAAAGCGCTATAGAAAATGGAAATGCCAAAGCAAACAGCCAGACAGTCGAAAATACGAAAGGCATCTTGTGTGACCTGCAAGTAGATTAATGCAACCAGACCAACAGCTGCAAAGATTGCACCAAAGAGCTTAGCTAGCTTTGTAACGCCCTTTATACAGGCGATCCCGCAGACAAGTGCAAAAAGTGCCACTCCATAGGACAAAAGGGCAACCAGTATTTCTTGCTTTTCATGACCCGGAAGCGCTCCGTTAATTGTCCCCATTAACGCTAATGTTCCAACGAGAGCATAAATCACCGCAAAAACGGCCATGATAATTCCGGAAAATTTTAATGCATTCGAATTCATGTTTTTCATAATCTTGCCTCCTATTTCTAAAAATAATGCGGCAGTATACTACCATAAAATAAACGAATGAGCAACGGGCCTTACCAAAACAAGCAAATTTTATCGGATTTTGTACAAATTGCAACGTTTCTTTGATGTGTGCACACTTTTGGGCTGCCAGGGAGCCCGAAGGCATGTTGGAGACCCGCGGAATTTGTACTTAAATACAGCAAAACAAAAAAGAAAACGCTATGCAAAAGATCGTTCTACTACATACCGTTTTCTCTTTTCTGTTCATTTAGCGAAAACCACCATTTCCGCGTTTTTATATACACACACTTTTTATTTTTACTGCTAACGCAGTGTTTTCTTTGCAGGCAGCAAGCTTTTTAGCGCTGCTCCGCAAAAGCCGATGGCAATAATGGTTACTGCCATAATTCCAATTACCACTTTCATACGCGCTCTCCTTCCTTATTGAATACACATACACACATTTTATCATTAAGTTATCTTATGGCGTTGGGATTTTGCTCTTAATCGCTGCTCCGCAAAAGCCAGCTGCTATTACTGTTACCGCAATAATTCCAAAGATTATTTTTTTCATGACGTTCACCCTTTCTTTCTCTTTTGAACCACTTTATGATCTCATTATAACCCCCAATTATTAACGAATCCATTGATTTGTCTTACAACTTTCTTACATTTATGTAAGAATGCCGGATTTCCTTGTTTGCAAATCCTCCTATTTCCGTTTATAATGGGGCATGTATAATTACATAAAGGAGATGAAGATTATGAATTACAAAATTGCAGTTGTTCCCGGAGACGGAATCGGCCCGGAAGTAGTGGAGCAGGCCTTGCACGTTCTTGATAAAATCGGGGAGAAATACAACCATACCTTTGAATATACAAAAGTTCTTGCAGGCGGTGCAGCAATTGATGCTACCGGCGGCTGTCTGCCTCAAGAAACCATTGATATTTGTAAAAGCAGCGATGCTGTTCTGCTGGGCGCAGTAGGCGGTTGGAAGTGGGACACCTTGCCTGGAGATGAAAGGCCGGAGCGGGCGCTCTTGGGCCTGAGAAAAGAACTAGGCTTGTTTGCCAACCTGCGCCCTGCTATTTTATTTGAAGATCTTGCTCAAGCATGCCCTTTGAAACCGGAGATTATCCAGGGCGGTCTAGATCTTGTCGTTGTCCGGGAATTAACCGGAGGCATTTACTTTGGTGAAAAAGGATTTAAAGAAACAGCACTGGGACCTGCAGCCTATGATGTGGAGCTCTATGCAGAAGAAGAGGTTCGCCGCATTGCAGTAGTTGCCTTTGATATGGCTATGAAAAGAAACAAGAAAGTTACCAGCGTGGACAAAGCCAATGTGTTGGAAAGTTCCCGTCTGTGGAGAAGAGTTGTCACCGAAGTGGCAAAAGATTATCCTCAGGTTGAGCTCAACCATTTATATGTTGACAATACGGCTATGCAAATGGTGCTCAATCCAAAACAGTTTGATGTTATTGTAACCAGCAATATATTCGGCGATATTCTTTCCGATGAGGCCAGCCAGATTACAGGTTCCATTGGAATGCTGCCTTCAGCCAGTCTGGCAAAAGGAAACTTTGGCATGTATGAGCCGGTACATGGTTCAGCACCGGATCTTGCGGGTCAAAACAAGGCCAACCCTATGGCGACCATTTTATCAGCAGCCATGATGCTGCGCTATACCTTTGGATTAGGTCAGGAAGCTGATGACATTGAACTGGCCGTTAAAAAAGTGCTGGCTGATGGCTATCGGACGCCTGATCTGATGGCAAACGGCGGAAAAGAAATCGGTACAAAGGAAGCCGGAGATTTAATCGCCGCAGCCCTGTAGCTCTCCTGCGGGCTTTCTACATGCCCACGGGCGGCCTGGTAGCCCAAAAGTGTGTACACATCAAAGAAAAATTGCAATTTGTACACATTCCGCGGGCCTCCAGCATGCCCCCAGGCGGCCAACCAGCCCAAAAGTGTG
>CAUEYG010000278.1 GCA_959021945.1 uncultured Eubacteriales bacterium
TTTTGCCTTCAAAGATCTGCCCTTCCCTTTCTTCAAAGCTTTCATCAAGATTTAATTGGGAAAGAAGATCCCGGACAATCTCCTTATTTTTTTCCTTTTGAAAAAAGGATACATAGCCTGCGGCCATAATCTCACCGATGCCATCAATGCCGGACAGGGAATCTTCATCTAAGTTTTGCATCTTGTCCCATTTGTTCTTGCATGCCTTTGCAATGAGTTTGGCATTGGCCACTCCAATATTGGGAATCCCCAGGCTGTAAAGGAGTCTGGCAGGAGTGGTATTCCTGGCGCTTTCCAGAGCCTTCATTAAATTTTCAAAGGATTTCTGACCAAATCCCTCCATAGTTGTGATTTCATTTCGATATCTTTTTAAGAGAAACAGGTCAGCCAGTTCATGAATATAGCCTCTTGCCACCAGCTTTTCAAGAGTGGCTTCTGACAGGCCGTCAATGTTCATAGCATTTCGGCTGACAAAATGGGTCAGAGATTTAATCTGCTTGGCCAGGCAGTCCGGGTTCGTGCAAAAGAGCACTTCTACATCTTTTTCCTTTTTCACCGCTGCCTCCTGTCCGCACACTGGGCAGGTATGGGGAATCTGCAGATTATCGCTTTTCGTCAGATTCTCTGCAATCTGAGGAATGATCATATTGGCCTTGTACACCTGAATCCGATCTCCGATTCCCAGATGCAGCTCTTTTAAAATGCTGATATTATGAACCGAAGCTCTGCTAACTGTGGTTCCTTCCAGTTCAACAGGCTCAAAGATTGCCACTGGGTTGATAAGGCCTGTTCTCGATGCGCTCCACTCGATTTCTTTTAATATGGTTTCTTTTATTTCATCCTTCCATTTAAAGGCAATGGAATCTCTTGGAAACTTAGATGTTGCTCCTAAAGAGTCACCGTAAGCAATATTGTCAAAGATGAGCACCAGCCCATCAGAGGGGATATCGTGCTCTTCTACATGTTCTGCAAACCAGGACACAGCCTGCTCCACATTGTCTTTGTCTACAACCTTGTGCTCCACGGTCTGAAAACCCTGCCCGGTCAGCCACCTAAACTGCTGCTGTCTCCGTTCCATAGGAACGCCCTCAGCGCTGACCAAAGCGAATGCGTAAAAATGAACGTTTCTCTGAGCAGTAACCCGGTTGCTCAGCTGCCTCACACTGCCGCTGCACAGATTTCTCGGGTTTTTATACCTGGCGTCTACATCATCAATGGTTTCGTTAATACGCTTAAAATCCGAATAATGGATGCAGGCTTCCCCTCTCAGGATCAACTCACCCTGAAAGGGGATATGAACGGGAAGGTTTTTAAAGACTCTAGCGTTCTGGGTTATGACCTCTCCGATCTCCCCATTTCCCCGTGTAACAGCTTTAAACAGCCGCCCTTCCCGATACGTCAATACAATCGTAAGGCCGTCAATCTTCCAGGACAAAACACCGGTCTGATCTCCCAGCCACTGAGCCAGTTCCCCAACGTCCTTTGTTTTATCAAGAGACAGCATAGGGGAAGGATGCCGCTCCTTGGGCAGATCACTGAGCACCTCATATCCCACATTTACGGTTGGGCTGGATGCCAGCACAATGCCTGTCTCCTGTTCCAGCGCCTCCAATCTATCATAGAGCTTGTCATAGTCCAAATTGCTCATGATCTCGCGGCTTTCCTGATAATAGGCCTTGGACGCCTGATTGAGCCGGAGAACCAGTTCCTGCATTTCTCTTTGCTTTTCTTCCATCCGAAATCTAATCCCTTTCTTACTCTTTTATGTATCTGGTAAGAGGCGCTATTCCCTGGGCCAGCTTTTTATAAGAGCCGTCTAAAAAGGAAACGTGTATAATCTGGCCATCTGTCTTGGCAACAATGCCCCTTCCGAATTTGGGATGGACCACCTCATCTCCTGCCTGAAAGGTTTCGTTAGAAACTTTCCGTTCTTTCACCTGTGTTTTCACATATTTTAACTGCTCAAAAGGGTTAAAAGGCTTTTCCCTGCCATATCCATCCAAGGAGTAGGAATCCCTGGCCGAACTTTTCTTTTCATAAATAGCATCTCCATCAATCAGTCGCTTATCCAATTCTCTTAAAAATTGCGATTCTCTTGTCAAGTCTGTCTTTCCGTAGAGGGTGCGAAGATTGGCGCTGGTCAGACAGAGGCGCTCCTTTGCCCTGGTCATGCCCACATAACACAATCTGCGTTCCTCTTCCAGGCCCTCTTCTCTGTCAAAGGCCCGCCAGCCCGGAAAGAGACCGTCCTCCATCCCCGGCAGGAAAACAAAAGGAAATTCCAGGCCTTTGGCACTGTGCATGGTCATAAGAACCACAGCGTTTTCATTCTCATCGTGGTTATCCACCTCTGCCAAAAGGGCAATACGTTCCATGAATTCAGCCAGGGAGAGCTGCAGATCATCCTTCTCATAATCATAAATAACGGATTTGAACTCCATCAAGTTTTCAATACGGCTTTCCGCTTCCAGGTTGTTCTGATCTTCCAGAGCTTTTAAATACCCGGTCTGAACCAGGAGGCCGTCATAAATGTCAGAAACGCGAAGATTCTCCTGCTCTCTGCTGTACTCCTGTATGGTCTCTACCATCTGGCGTACTCCTGCCGATGCCTTAGCCGGCAGGCTGTTCACAACCTCTTCATCTGTCAGGGTTTCAAACAAGCTGCTGTTTCTCACACCTGCCAGCGCCCGGAGCTTTTCCACTGTTTTTGCGCCGATCCCACGTTTTGGTTCATTGATAATCCGCACCAGAGCCAGATCATCAGCAGGGTTTTGCACCAGCCTCATATAGCTGATAATGTCCTTTACTTCTTTTCGGTCATAATAACGGAGCCCCCCCAGCACCCGGTATGGGATTTCTCTGCCTGACAGTGCCTCTTCAAAGGTTCTGGACTGAGCATTTGTTCTGTATAAAATGGCAAAATCGCTGTAGCGTCTGTCCTTGGTCTTGAGACGGTCTATTTCCTGAGCCACATAACGGGCCTCGTCCCGCTCGTCATCTGCCCGGTAATAAGTGATCTTATTTCCCTTTTCTTTGGAAGTCCAAAGCTTTTTGTCTTTCCTGCCTCTGTTTTTTTCAATAACAGAATGGGCTGCTGCCAGAATATTTCCTGTGGAGCGGTAGTTTTGCTCCAATTTTACCACTTTAGCGCCGGGAAAGTCCTTTTCAAATTCCAGGATATTTCGGATATCCGCTCCTCTCCATTGGTAAATGCACTGGTCATCATCCCCCACTACACAGAGATTATTGTGTTTTTCAGCCAACATTTTCACAAAAGTGTATTGGATAAAGTTGGTGTCCTGGTATTCATCTACCATAATATATTCAAACCTGTTCTGGTACTCTAAGAGGGCGCTTTCATCCTGCTGAAAGACCCGAACTGCATTGAGCAAAAGATCGTCAAAATCCATAGCGTTATTTTTTTTCAGCAGCTTTTCATAGGAATTGTAGGCTTGATAAAGAATCTTTGTTTTCGGATCCTCCCCATAGGTGTTCAAATATTGTCTTGGGTCCAGCGCCTTTTCTTTGCAGTCGCTGATCACACTGAGGACATAAGCCGGAGTGTACCGCTTGTCATCCAGGTTCATTTCTTTGAGAATTCCCTTCATAGCCGCTTTCTGGTCAGTAGGATCGTAAACAGTAAAGTCGCTTTTATATCCCAAAAGACCTGCATGCTTTCGCAGTACCCTGAGACACGCAGAATGGAAGGTGAGAATCCACATATTGGCTCCTCCTCCAATGAGGGCCTCTACTCTGTCTC
>CAUEYG010000279.1 GCA_959021945.1 uncultured Eubacteriales bacterium
GGCCTGGGCTGCTGCTTTTTGCTCCGCCTTCTTTTCCTCAGCGATCTGTTTTTGTTTTTCCAGACTCTTTATATTTCCTTCTGTGGCTTCTTTTGCAATTCCTTTTGGAATCAGCATATTTCTGGCATATCCGTCGCTGACTTTTACTACATCGCCAGCTTTTCCTGTGCCTTTTACATCTTTTTGTAATATAACTATCATATATTTTAACCTCCTAATGTGATGAGTTAAAGAAATTCTTTTAAAATCACTTTTAAATTTTCTAATGTTTCTTTTGGAGCAGTCTCTACCTGGGCGCCGGCCGTATTTAGGTGTCCTCCTCCTCCCAGTTTTTCCATAATCAGCTGTACATTAATATCTCCCAAAGATCTGGCGCTGACAACCGTTTGTCCATGTTCATTTTGCCCTGCTACAAAGGTGGCCCTGATCCCTTTTACTGTTAAAAGCTCATCTGCCACTTGTGAGTTTACAATTTGGGCGTTTGGATTCTTGCCCTGGCAAATAGACATTGCGATTCCGCCATCCAGAAATTCCGCGTTAGCAATACATTTAGCGCGTATCTGAAAGCTATCCAAATCAGACTGAAAATATCGCTTTACCGCTGCAGTATCGGCGCCGCACCTTCTCAGCCATGATGCGGCCTCAAAGGTCCTTACGCCTGTTTTTACAGCAAATCTGTTTGTATCTACGGTGATGCCGGCTAAAAGCGCTTCTGCATCCATCTTTGTCAGCAGTTTATTTTCGCTGGAATACTGAATAATCTCTGTTACCAGTTCTGAAGCCGAAGATGCATAAGGCTCCATGTAGGATAAAATCATGTTTGGAATCGCTTCTTCTGCTTTTCTGTGGTGATCAATGACTACAACTTTTTCCGATTCAAGCAGTTCAGGACATTCTACCAGACTGGGCCTATGGGTATCTACCACTACAATCAAAGCATTTTCATCGCTGAGGGAAATCGCTTTTTCAGAATTAATAAAACTGTATTCTTCGCTTTCCTGGGCTGCGTGATAAATAGCGTTGAGCGCTTCGTTATATTCATTTATAATGATGTGCGCTTCTTTATCAATGCTGGATGCAATTCTGTAAATACCAACGGAAGCTCCAAAACAATCCATATCAGGGTTATGGTGACCCATAATCAATACTTTAGAGGATTGCTGGATCAGCTGTTTGAGCGCATGGGCAATAACTCTGGATTTTCCTTTATTACGCTTTTCAACGGTTTGCATTTTGCCGCCGTAGTATTCCAATCGTTTGGCATTTTTAACAACAGCTTGGTCTCCGCCCCGTCCCAAAGCAATATCCAGAGCATCTGTGGCATATTGTTCCGTTTGAGCCGGAGTCTTTCCGGCAACGCCCATACCGATACTCAGTGTCACTGGGAAATCTGACGCTGTATCCAATTCGCGAATCTCATCTAAAATGGGAAATTTCATTTCAACCAATTTTTCATAGTATTGATATTCAAACAGCAGCAGGTACAAGTGCTCTTTGTATCTGGTAATAGAGGCATGCATCTTGGTGCCCCAGCTTCTTATTACTTTATCAATTCGGGTCGATAGCTGCAGCTGCGCATCTTCGCCGTTTGTAGACGTCAGTTCATCAAAGTTGTCCACATTGACAATAGCCATACAGGTTCGTTCCTGGTTGTGCATTTTTTTTAAAGTTTCATAATTGGTGACATCAAAAAAATACACCGCAATGCTGGCTAATTCACCGGAACCAATAAAAGATGTTAATAATTTAAAAACTTTATCATTTCGACAGACTGTCAGAGATTGACTGTCCTTTGTGGCCTGTACAATCTCTGAATATTTAATGCCTGTAAGAGCAAAAATATCAGCTCCTCCAATTCCATCATAAATAAATACTTCATCTATTTTGGAACTGGCTCTGGAAATCTTACCCTGCGGATTAAGCACGCATAAAGGTACAGGTGAATAAGCACAGAGCAATTTTTCAATTCGACTTACATACATGCAATAAATTTCTCCTGATTTCTGTTATTATCAAAGTTGCTTACCGCATCCGCTCTTTTAATCGGAACAGGAGGTCAGCGAAACCTAAAAGCATCAGCACGATTTTGCCGTAGCCTGTAAGGAAAAAAAAGATAATGATAATAACAGCAATTACTTTTGGCGCTCCTTTTTTGTAGCAGTACATAAACAGCACTGATATGCCTTGGAGGCAAAAAGCAAAGACAAATAACGTATTTATATTGGTATATAGCATGTCGTTTTCTACAACGCCTGCTTTTGTAATAATCCAGGACAGGCCTAAAAGCAGCAGCCAGCCTATCATAATATTCCTTGGCAGCTCAAGTTCTCTCAGCTTGTCCATAGGAATAGCCCGAAGACCGCCCGGTTTTATCATTTTACTAAATAACAGATATTCTATATAAGAAATAATAGTTGAGAAAATACAGATGGTAGACGGAAACAATTGGGCCGCCTGTTGGTAAATCTGGGTCAGGAAATCAATCCTTTCCTCCTGGCTCAAATCCGATCCAAAAGCCTGTATAAAGTTAGGATCTTTAGCCATGGAGGCAGCCATAATTCTTACACTTTCCATAAGTGTATCGGAAACGCTGTTTCCTGATACAGAGGCCAGAATCATAAAGAATACAGCGCCTGCAATTCCTGCAATAACACCTTCTAAAACAGCTCTGTATGGAGCTTTTCGTTTTCCTATCTGTCTGATAATTACAGGGATAGGCAGCAGCAATACAGAAAAAAAGATAAGTGTCATATACATAGATAAAAAAATTTCCTCCCTGTTATTCAGCTATATGTTATAGTTGTACCCTATTATACCACAAGTTTCACTGCTTGTCTTGTACTAGATATTGTGGATTTTCGCCATAATAAGACAGCATACCTACAATTATTACAATTGGTTTGCTGTAAATACTGTCATTAATGGTCGATAGGAGATGTTTTTTAGAAGCTTAAAAAAAGAACCAGCATAATGCTGCTGGCTCTTTATTCGATTTCTTTTAGTCTGCTGTGTATGGCAGTAATGCAACGATTCTTGCTCTTTTAATAGCTTTTGTAACTTCTCTCTGGTGAATTGCGCAAGTTCCGGTGATTCTCTTAGGAAGAATCTTACCTCTCTCTGTTACATATTTCTTCAGTTTTTCAACATCTTTGTAATCTATGGTTTCTGTCTTATCTGCACAGAACTGGCATACTTTTTTTCTTCTCATGCCGCCGCGTCTTCTTTCCATGACATTATCTCCTTTCTTTTAGAATGGAATATCCTCATCTTCAATGGCCTGAAATCCGTCGGGAATTCCCATATCTTCTTTTTGTGAGGATTGCGCTGCCGCAGGTCTGTCGTTTCTTTCTCCGCCGCGGTCGCCCCAATCTAAGAATTCTACGTTGTTAGCAACAACTTCAGTAGTGTAGACTTTTACACCATCTTTGTTCGTATAGCTTCCGGTCTGAATTCTTCCCTGCACGCCTACAAGCCGGCCTTTTCCTAAAAAACGCTCGCAGTTTTCCGCCTGTTTTCCAAATACGACAATGTTAGGAAAGTCAGTCTGTTTTTCTCCGCCGTTTCTCACAGGTCTGTCTATGGCAATGCTAAATCTGGCCACTGCCATCTGGGTTCCGGAAGTATATCTTACTTCAGGGTCTCTGGTCAATCTGCCGATCAGTACTACGTTGTTCATACCTGCACCCCTCTATTTTTCATCCTTATTGATGATCATATGTCTCATTACATTGTCTGAGATCTTGAGTCTTCTG
>CAUEYG010000280.1 GCA_959021945.1 uncultured Eubacteriales bacterium
TTTCTTCACGCCCATTCCTTCCGCCAGTTCTTTGCCATAAAGCATCAGTTCCTTTTCTGCAAAACAAGCTGCTTTATCAAGGCTGTCGAATGTGACGCGCCTCCTGGGGAGATGGGCAATATATCTTTTCGTATGAAGATCATACCGAATGAGGGACTCTAGAGTTTCATTTATATTTCCCGATACAGTTCCAATTGCATTGGCAACTTCACTATGTGTTGGAATGATCGCTCTGCATCCTAATTTATCGGCAGCTTTGGTAAGCCATGTTTCTGCCGGTGCGCCTACACCTACAATGGGTGCTTTCAGTCTGAAATGAAAATCCATCAAAGAGCAGTTTTTACTGTCATTTCGAAAGATAGTCTTAATCAGTTCTTCGGAAATTCGTTCTTCTCCCATCCCCTTTTCTATGAGCATGCTTTCTATAAGGGCAATGCATATTTTCTCTGTAAAAGCCTCCTGAGCAAAAAGTGCAAATCCTTTGACAGGCATCTTTTTCCGAGCAGCAAACTTTTTTATAGCCAGTTCTGAAATTTTTTTATCATACTGCACATATTCTCCTGTAGTATGGAGCAAGTCTGTAGGAGTGCATGAAATCATGTAGACCAGCTCCCTCTGCATCAACCTCTTAATATCAATACTGTCTATATCCTTTCCCATTTTTTCGCCCAAATACAGCATGGAATGCGCTCCGTCCTCTAAAAGGTCTACGATTTTGAGTTCTTCTTCGGTCAGTCTTGTTTTGTCAATATTATGTCGCTTAAACAGTGCAATGCAATCCGACTCCTGTCTTTCTGTTATGTGATAGTCAACAGGCAAATGCAGCTCTTCTATTTCTGTTGTCAAGTTCTTATATTTTTCAGCAGCAAGACACAGGGGCACCACTCTCCTTGGTCCAAAATCCACGGTTCCTGAATGGTTCATTCGCATATAGCTGTCTCCTCCAAGGCCAAATGATCTGGTGTGCATCGCTTTTACCCTGGTCTTCCAGCCGCCTACTGTAGCGCCGTACTGGTCCAAGGGTATTGTTCTGTTCAATATGGGAACAATATCCAGAGTAGTCCCTCCCATATCAGCAATGATCATGTCCTTTTCATCACACAATGATATTCCGCCAAGAGCACTTGCCGCAGGCCCTGATAAGATGGTTTCAATGGGCCGCTCCTCGGCAAAGGAATCTACCATGCAGTTTCCGTCACCTTTTATGATCACAAGAGTAGCCTTGATCTGCTTTCGGTCCAGTACTTTTTTTGTAGCAGAAATTAAGTCCTTTATTACGGGAATCAGCTTTGCATTTAGAACAGCTGTTACGGTTCTCTCATAATATCCAAGTACATTGGTAAGCTCATGGGCGCATATTACCGGAATATCCAGGATATCATCTGAAAGTTCCTTTACTTTCCGTTCATAGGCTGGGTTTCTCACACTGGCGTAACCGGAAACAGCCAAAGCATCAATTTTGTTCTTCATATGCTCCAGGGCTGCCGCTGCTCCTTCCGCATCCAGAGGAAACAGTTCGCAGCCTTTGACATCAATTTTTCCTTCTACGTTGACATGATATGTTGCAGGGTATGTTTGTTCTGTAGGTTCATCAATGGTTATAAGCCCTACAGAAGCGCCTTTTCCCTCCACTACTGCGTTGGTTGCCAAGGTGGTGGAAAGGCAAACTAAAATAATCTTATCTGCATGGTGAATACCTAGTTTATCGATGGCTTTTGCAATCCCTACTGTCAAATCTTCCCTAGTGGTACGTGCTTTTGCCTTACTGATTACCTTCTGACTGCCGCAATCTACTAAAATGGCGTCCGTATAGGATCCCCCTGTATCAATTCCTAATTTTAATTTCATGGGCTATCCTTTCATATACTTTTCACTTCTAATTTTCACTAATTGTCCGGATGGTCTTTACCAAATCGTTTTCAGCCAGAATGCCTTTTTGATTGATCATTTCTGTCACATCAGAGGGTTCTAAATGCCCCGGCAGTATGGTATTCAACCTGCCACCCATAAAAATCATGTATTGTTTTTGCGTTTCTCTTGCCTCCATTTCGTTGAGCAGCTGATCTGCAATGCCCAGAGCCTGCCCGTTATGGGTGCTCACTCCAATATAGCGGATTCCCTCTTCCTCTGCTGTGTCAAAAATATAGGGTATTGAGGCGTCCACCCCTGCATCTACCACTTTGGCGCCTGCCCTTTCCAGCATACTTTTTACATACTGCAGTCCATATACATGAGCATCTGCAGAAGCGATCAAAATTCTTTTGCCTTTTAATTTTCCCTCTAAATCTGTTTTCTCAATCTCTTGATTCCCTTTTTCTATCATGTTCTGTGTCAGTCTTCCCATATCTGTATAATAATTGACTTGAACGCTTCCTTTTTCTTTTACGCTTGGGTGGAAGGTTTCTTCAAATAAACCTGCATTAAAGTTCTTGATAAACATCAGCATTTGCATAGGGTCTTTCACATCAAGGCCAGACTCATCAAGTATTTCCAGCATATTATCAAAGAGCTTTCGCCCTTCTCTTTTTAATGTCTCAGCCATCTCATCAATATAGGAAAAGTCTATCACGTCTTCCCACTGTTCTATGTTTTCTTCCAGCCTGGAGCATACCCCCAGCATCCCTTTAATGGCATCAATTGTAGGTACATGAACTTTTTCTGTAATGGGAACGGGAAGGATAACAGCTCCTGTGTTGTATCTGCGTTCCGCCAGGACAGCCATCAGCATTTCTTGAGACAGCATTCCATAGTTGGCCTCAATATCGTGGTCCCAAAATCTGGTTGTGTTTGCCTGAATTTTAGCTACAGGCAGCGGCTGATCTTCACGCCACAGGGAATCATAAAGGGCTTTCAGCAAAGCTGCTCTTATGCGAACATCGCTGATGAGCCCACCGTAATTGACTTGGTAGATTACACCACACAGATCGTTTGTTATATACTGTTCAAACAGAGCGTACCCCACCCATGCAATGGCGTCTTTACAATAGCTGGGATAGGTATCGTCTAAGTATCCGCTGACGCCAAACCCCTCATCGCGCTTTGAGGCCAGTACACCCATTACTTTTAACATGTCCGATACATAGTTGACATGATCATCACATCCCGGGTAATTCCATAATAGCTGAGAAAAACATCCTACTTGGTAGGATCCCGCCTTCAGGGCATTAATTCCGTTAAACCATGCATTTGGGACTGCGAGTATCTGATCAGACTGAATCACTTCCATCCCTTCAATGTCTCCTAAAGCCATAAAGTCTTCTGGGTTTTCCAATACATAGCTCGTATTTTTTGAATCATATTGCCGCAGCTCCTTGGGTACAGCGCTCAGTGTACTTGGTATCGCAAGGGTGGAATGGTAGTTGATTTTTAACTTTTTGCACCACTGCTGGAGTTCTTTGATCCCTTCAACTTCCTCTTCAATGGTGGCCAGACCTACATTGGAAAACCATGTGATTTCTTTACGCGCTTTTCGGTCTTGAAAATATTCTAAATAATGATCAAATTCACTTTCTCTCACAAGCCTGCTTCTGCCTGCTTTGATAGATGGACCTATTTTCCTCCCTTCTTCAAGTATGGCTCTGCCGTCCGGCAGCTCCTGAGGAATTAGATTTTTTATATATTCTTTACTTGCTCTTGCCATAACAGACCTCCTAATTCTGCGATCCGGTTTCCCACCTTATGTTTTATCTTTTAATAAAGCAAAGATTATACCAAGTGGCGGTTCGTTCTTCTTCCAAAATCTTCA
>CAUEYG010000281.1 GCA_959021945.1 uncultured Eubacteriales bacterium
GATCATGCTGTGTCTCCGCCATAGCCGTCATAGGCACAAAAAACGATGCCACCAGCATCACCAAAAATACCCCTAAAAATCGCACTTGTTTCTTCCGCATTCTTTTCAGCCCTTCCTCTTACCATTGTTCAACGTTACTTTATAAAACCGGTCCGCTGCTTTCTGTTCTAACAGAGGACAAAAAACGACATAATAATATGTATCAACAAATTATAGATACTGCTATATGTATATCGTCCGATTTTCTGCTTTTATAATACTTTTTTAGAGAAATAAGCGGAAATTAATTTTTTTGTATCTTCAAGTTTTTTTATTCCAGAAAGATAGAAAAGAACGCCCATACAAAATGGTATAAGCGTCCCTTTGAATTCAGTGCTTTTATGGCTATTACTGTTTTATTTCTTTTCTACATCAATGCCTGTCTTGTGGCCGTTCAGGTCGTATTCAGCAAGACCGCTTTCCTGTACCAGCTCCACTGCCAGAGTTTCTTTCATAATATATGCTTTGTGGGCCTCTACAGCATTCATAACCTCCTGGTCAGCGCTGATTTTGATTCTAATGTGATCCATCATCTCAAAATCATTTTGTTTTCTCAGCTGCTGCACCTTGGAAATCAGCTCTCTGGCCAATCCTTCCTCTACCAGTTCCTTTGTAAGGGTGGTATCCAAAATAGTAAACACATTGTTTTCCATGGCAACGGCAAAGCCTTCCTTGGCGCTGATGCGCATGTCAACCATGTCCGCTGTAATTTCCACAGGTTCCCCGTTTAGCTCCAGCACAATTTTTCCTTCTGATTCCAAGGCTGTCACTGTAGAAGCGGCATCTGCCTTTGCAAGTGCTCCGCCAAAGGCCTTGATATTTTTTCCAAGCATTGGTCCTGCCACTTTGAAGTTAGGCTTCAAGCTGTAATTCATGTATTGGTCCAACTTGCTTTCAAAAACAACCTTCTTTACATTGAGCTCTTCCATAATCAACGGGGTCAAATCGCCGATCAAAGCTTCATACTTTCCGTCCACCAGAATTTCAGAAAGGGGCTGGCGCACTTTAATTCTTTCCTTTTCACGTGTGCCGCGGCCCAAGCCCACGAGATCGCGTACCAAATCCATACGCTCTTCCGTTCTTTCATCCATCAGCCTTTCATCTGCTTTTGGGAAGTATGCAATATGGACAGATTCTTCTCCAGTAAGGTTCACATAAATCTCATCTGCCAGGAACGGTGCAAAAGGCGCAATCAGCTTGGCAATACCCACTAAAACTTCATAAGTGGTAACATATACGGACTTCTTGTCATCATTTAATTCCTCACCCCAGAAACGTCTTCTGGCCCGGCGGATATACCAGTTGGACAAATCCTCCACAACAAATTCCTGGATCTTGCGCACTGATTTCATATGGTCATAACGGTCCATATCTTCCGTCACTTCTTTAATCAGCTTGTTATATTTGGAAATAATCCATCTGTCCAGCTCAGGGCGGTTTGCATACTCTACATTAAGCTGAGCCGGGTCAATGTCATCCTGATTGGAGTACAGCACAAAGAAGTTATATACATTTTTCAGGGTTCCAAAGAATTTGCTGACAATCTCAACAAGGCCTTCTTCATCAAACTTGGTCGGCGACCATGCCGGTGAAACGTGGAGCAAATACCATCTTGTAGCGTCTGCCCCGTATTTGTCAAAGAGGGTGAACGGGTCCACTGTATTGCCTCTGGACTTGCTCATTTTCTTTCCTTCTTTATCCAGAATCAGATCGTTTACCAGAACATTTTTGTATGGCGCTTTTCCTTTGATAAAAGTAGAAATAGCCATTAAGGAGTAGAACCATCCTCTGGTCTGGTCAATTCCTTCGCAGATGAAGTCAGCCGGGAACATTTCTTCATCAAAGGCTTCCTTGTTTTCAAATGGGTAGTGCTGCTGGGCAAAGGGCATGGAGCCGCTGTCAAACCAGCAGTCCATTACTTCCGGGATACGGCTCATGGTCTTTCCGCACTCCGGACAGGTCAGGTGCACATCGTCCACATAAGGCCGGTGAAGCTCTATGCTTTCGTCGATCTTTTCCTGGGCTTTTTCTACCAGCTCCGCCCGGCTGCCCACACATTCCAAGTGTCCGCATTGGCAGCGCCAAATTGGAATCGGCGTTCCCCAGTAACGATTTCTGGAAATGGCCCAGTCCTTTACTTCTTCCAGCCAGTTTCCAAAGCGTTTTTCCCCTACAAAGTCAGGGAACCAGTTCACGGTATTGTTATTTTCTACCAGCTGATCTTTCAGCTTGCTCATTTCAATATACCAGCTGGGCTTTGCATAATAAACCAGCGGCGTACCGCATCTCCAGCAGTGCGGGTAATTGTGCTCAATCTTTTCTTTTTTAAAGATCTTATTTTCTGCTGCCAACCATTTGATAATGTCAATGTCCAGACCATCTTCCATAACAAAACGGCCTGCCCATGGAGTCTCTGTATATTTCCCCTCTTCATCTACCGGGTTCACAACCGGCAGGTCATAGCGGCGACCGGTCTGATAGTCATCTTCACCAAAGGCCGGTGCAGTATGGACGATTCCTGTACCGTCTTCTATGGTAACATAGTCTGCGCAGGTTACGAAAAAGGCTTTTTTGTCCGGTTTTACAAAAGGCATCAGCTGTTCGTATTCCACGCGTTCTAATGTTTTGCCCTTCATCTCTTCCAGGATTTCATAGCTGCCCTCACCCAGAACTTTGTCTGCCAGGACTTTGGCAACGTAGAAGACATTGCCCTCTTCTTCTCCGGAAGTCATCTTTACTTTTATATAATCCACATCAGGTCCTACGGTGAGGGAAACGTTTGATGCCAGCGTCCATGGGGTGGTGGTCCACGCCAGGAAGTATTCCTCTGCATCTTTTCTCTTAAACTTGGCTGTAATGGTGTTGACCTTTACTTCTTTGTAGCCCTGGGCCACTTCATGAGAAGCAAGACCTGTCCCGCACCGTGGGCAGTAGGGCAGAATCTTGTGGCCTTCGTAGATCAGCCCTGCTTTGAAAAATTCTTTGAGAATCCACCATCCACTCTCAATAAAATTGTTGTCCAGAGTAATGTAAGGGTTGTCCAGATCGATCAAGTAGCCCATCCTCTTGGTCATTTCCCGCCACATGCTTTCATAGGTGAATACGGATTCCCTGCATTTTTCATTGAATTCTTTGATGCCGTATTTTTCAATGTCCTGCTTGCCGCTCATTTTCAGCTGCTTTTCCACCTCGATCTCAACAGGGAGACCATGCGTATCCCAGCCGGCTTTCCGTTTTACTTCGAAGCCCTGCATGGTTTTGTAACGGCATACAGAATCTTTCAGGGTTCTTGCAATGACATGATGGATCCCCGGCTTTCCATTGGCTGTAGGTGGGCCTTCATAAAAGATAAAGGAGGGCTGTCCCTCTCTTGTGGTTACACATTTATGAAGCAGATCTTCTTTTTCCCAATTATCCGCCTGCTCCATCTGTAGCTGCGCAATTGGCTTTTCTGATAAATTTTTAAACATTTGGCTTCTGTTCCTTTCCTTTGTACACAGTTTCACGGCTTCTCGGCGCATCTCGGCGCTCCTCAGGCGGCCCGGCGAGGTGAAAGTGTGTACAAATTTACATCTTTCGCTCATCTGTACACACTCCCAGGCATTTCTGGTCACCCGCAGCTGCCCTGGGCGGCCGAAAGTGTGTACAAGTTGCATCTTTCTCAATATTTGTACACAGTTTCATGGCTTCTCGGCGC
>CAUEYG010000282.1 GCA_959021945.1 uncultured Eubacteriales bacterium
CCGCAATATGAAAGAGCAGGGGTGTTCCGTTGTTATTATCACGCATAAGCTGAATGAAGTTATGGAGATATCAGACCGTGTCACTGTGCTTCGAAAGGGAAAATCCATTGAAACTGTTACCACAAAAGATGTGGAGGTTTCCAGCCTGATTGAAATGATGGTGGGAAAAAAAGTAGATCTCTCCATTGAAAAGAAAAGCTTTGAGGAGAAGAAACCTTTGCTGCAGCTGGATGAAATTACTGTTTTGGACCGTGAAGGAAAAAGCGCCCTCTCTGATGTGAGCTTTACCTTAAACTCGCACGAAATTATTGGAGTGGCCGGCGTAGCAAACAGCGGGCAGAAAGAGCTGTGTGAAGTGATCGCAGGCCTTGTGAAAGCGGAAAAAGGGCGCATTTACTTTGAAGGCGACAATCTGGTGGGCAAGACCCCTAGGGACATTATCCGGCTGGGGATCAGGATGGGATTTATTCCTGAAGACCGGTTAGGGATGGGACTGGTTGGTTCTATGGATATTGTTCATAACTTAATATTGAAAGACTACCAAAACCAACCCGGTATTATGCTGCAGCGGGGCCCTTGTGTAAAAAAAGCCAATAAGATTGTGGAAGACTTAGATATACAGACTCCAAATATTTATACGCCTGTTAAAAAGCTTTCAGGCGGAAATGTACAGAAAGTACTACTGGGAAGGGAAATTGATTCTGCGCCTAAAGTCCTTATTACCGCTTATGCGGTCAGAGGTTTGGATATTGGAGCCTCCTACAAGATTTATGATTTATTGAATCAGCAAAAAGAAAAGGGCGTAGGAGTCTTGTTCGTAGGTGAAGATTTAGATGTGCTTATGGATTTGTGCGACAGAGTGATTGTCCTGTGCCATGGCCAAATTACAGGAATCGTAGAGCCGTCCAAGGTAACAAAGGAAGACATTGGACTGCTGATGACAGGAAAACAAGAAGGGGAGGTATCTGCGTAATGGATTTTATAAGAATAACAAAACGTGATGACCTGCCAAAGAACAAGGAAATTTTGATCACTGTTCTGGCTGTGCTTTTGTCCATTGTTTTTGCAGGAATTATTTTGGTGATCTTTGGACTGAACCCTTTTCATATTTTCCAGGAAATTGTAATGGGTTCAGTAGGCACAAGCCTTCGAATCAAGCAAACGATTATTAAGGCGATTCCACTGATTATCGCTTCTATGGGAATCATTGTAGCCTTTAAAATGAAATTTTGGAACATCGGAGCCGAAGGCCAAATTACAATGGGAGCACTGGGCGCAAGCTGGGTGGCCCTTAATTTAAGCGACAGCCTGCCTCAGCCAATCATGCTGATTCTGATGATTCTTGGAGCAGCCATCTGCGGTGGAATATGGGCTTTTATCCCAGCTGTTTTCAAAGCAAAGATGGGAACAAATGAAACCATCTTTACCCTAATGATGAACTATGTAGCCATCAAGTTTGTAACTTATCTTCAGTACGGGCCATGGATGTACCCGGCAGCCAATGGGTTTCCAAGAATTGCGCCCTTCTCTGCTAACGCAGTGCTTCCATCCATTGGAGGTGTTCATATTGGCTGGATTTTTGCTTTGATTCTTGCGGCTTTTGTATATTTCCTCATTAATCATACAAAGGTAGGATATGAAATTGCAGTGGTAGGTGAAAGTATTGAAACGGCAAGATATGCAGGTATGAATATCAGCAAAGTTGTAATTATTGCTATGCTCATTTCAGGAGGGCTTTGCGGCATCGTGGGAATGGTGCAGGCATCTGCTATTGAAAAAACTTTAGTAGCAGGCATTGCCAATAACTATGGCTTTACTGCAATCATTACTGCCTGGCTGGCCAAATTAAATCCTGCTACAGCTGTAATCGTTTGTGTTGTTTTCGCCATGCTCATACAGGGCGGAGAATATATCCAGATTGCCCTTGGAATACCTAGCGCAGTATCAGATATTGTTCAGGGTCTCATTTTGTTCTTTGTACTTGGGAGTGAGTTTTTCATGAGATACAAGGTACATATTGGAAGAACTTCCGAAAAGGAGGTGGCTTAATCATGGTTGAATTTTTAGCATCCTGCGTTGTGGCAGGTACGCCCTTAATCTTTGCTACTGTAGGTGAGCTGATTACGGAAAAAACAGGAAATATGAACCTGGGAGTAGAGGGCATGATGCTGATGGGGGCTGTAATGGGCTTTTACACAGGGCTGAACACTGCTAATCCGGGGCTGGCCCTTTTATCAGCAGCTCTGGCCGGAGCAGGAGGCGCATTGATTTATGCATTTGTGACTGTGACCCTTAAGGCGAATCAGGTGGTTACAGGGCTGACTCTCACTATTTTCGGAACCGGGTTTGCCCAGTTTGTCGGAGAACCCCTTCTCGGGTCCATGGCTCCATCAGAGATTACGCAATTTTTCAGTAAGGTGACAATTCCGGTACTGGGGCAGATTCCGGTTTTGGGACCTATCCTTTTTCAGCAGGATCTGTTTGTATATCTCAGCTATGTGGTATGTGCGGTAGTTGCTGTATATATGTATAAAACCCGAATGGGAATGAACTTAAAGGCTGTAGGAGAGAGTACAGCAGCAGCAGATGCTTCGGGAATCAATATTAATCTGTACAAATATGTCCATATTCTCATAGGGGGCGCGCTTTGCGGCCTCGGCGGAGCTTATTTATCTCTGGTGCGGATTCCCATCTGGCAGGAAGACGTAGTAAACGGCAGAGGATGGATTGCTGTTGCACTGGTTATTTTCGTTGCATGGAATCCAATCAAAGGCTTTTTCGGAGGCGTGCTCTTTGGGGGGCTGAGTATTATCGGCCTTAAGTTTCAGGCTATGGGCTTGGGGATTTCTCAGTATTTGGTAGATATGATACCGTATATTGCCACTATTTTGATTGTTATTGTCAGCACCCACAAGAAACGGAAGGAAAGCCAGCCTCCGGGAGATTTGGGGAATAATTATTTTAGAGAAGAGAGGTAAGAAAAAAGGATTGCGGCGGCACGAGTCCTCGGCTAAGGCCTGCGGAGGTGCCTAAGCAATTCCTTTTTTCTTACGGAAAAGAGAAAGGAAAGGATTGCAACGGCACGAGTCCTCGGCTAAGGCCTGCGGAGGTGCCTAAGCAATTCCTTTTTTCTTACGGAAAAGAGAAGGAAAGGATTGCAACGGCACGAGTCCTCGGCTGAGCCTGCGGAGGTGCCTGGGCAATCCTTTTTTTGCAAATGTCTTGACACCTGTAAAGAAATGTGCGATAGTTAAATTAGTACGTTTAAACGCAAGTTGAGGAGAAAAATCATGACTGAGACAGCAAAACAAATCAGAAAATTGAAAGAGGAAAAAGATGTGCTGATTCTGGCACATTATTATGTAGATGAGGAGGTTCAAAAGATCGCTGATTGTGTGGGAGATTCCTATTATCTCAGCGAGAAAGCAGTAGATGCTTCTGAAAAAGCAATTTTATTTTGCGGAGTATCCTTTATGGGGGAGAGTGCTAAGATTCTCAATCCAGAAAAGCTGGTGTTGATGCCGGACCCTACAGCTGACTGTCCTATGGCCCATATGGCGGCTGTTGAAAAGATTGAAAAAGTCAAAGCCCAATATGATGACTTGGCTGTTGTATGTTACATAAATTCTACGGCCCAATTAAAACGGTATTCTGATGTATGCGTTACATCCTCCAATGCCATGAAGATTGTCAGCGCATTGCCCAACAAAAATATTCTCTTTATTCCGGATGAA
>CAUEYG010000283.1 GCA_959021945.1 uncultured Eubacteriales bacterium
CCTGCAGTGGCAAGAATCAAAAAGAAATTATATACATAGTAAGCCGGATTGTAGTTGGCCATGCCAACTGTTCCGATCATATTTCCCAGGGGTATCCGGAAGATCGCCCCAAGTACTTTTACCAGCAGACCGGCTACTGCCAGTACTGCCGCCCCCTGAACAAAGGATTGTTTAGCCATGAAATTCCTCCTCAATCTAGTTATAGAGCTTCCAGTATTTTTTTTGTCGCTCTGTCAGCCTCATAGATCACTTTCTCAATATCTATTGTAAGGTAGCGGCCGTTTTCATAAAGGATATCCCCATCTACCATAGTCAAAACTACATCGCTTCCTGATGCAGAATAAACCACATTGTTGATTAAATTATGAACCGGATGCATATGAGGTCCGCTGACATCAAGAACAATTAGGTCCGCCCTGTTTCCAACCTTTAAACACCCGCAATCTGCTCTGCCCTGAGCTTTGGCACCGGCTACAGTAGCGGCCTGCAATGCCTGGCTTGGAGTTACTGCCGTAGGATCTCCGCTGTTTTCCTTAGCCACAGTAGCCAGGTACTTTATTTCTTCAATAAAGTTCAGGCTGTTGTTGCTGGCCACACTATCTGTACCAATAGAAACATTGATGCCTTCTTTCAGAAGTCTCGGCACATTGCATACACCGCTGGCCAGCTTCATATTGCTGACAGGGTTGGATGCCACAGTCACTCCCTTTCCTTTCAAAATGGCAAAATCATCATCTTCTATCCACACGCAATGGGCAGCTGTGGTAGGTGTATCAAAAAGTCCCAGACTGTTAAAATATGCTGCAGGCGTCATCCCGTGACGGGCTTTGCACTCCTCATGTTCTGTTTTCGTCTCCGAGAGGTGAACGTGCATATTGGCACCGATGGAACTTGTATACTCCGCCATTTGGCGCACAACTTTAGGTGTAGAAGTGTATTCTGCATGAATGCTCATATCAACCTTGATCTTGCCCCCTGCCGCATTGTTGTAGTTTTCATAAACCGCCTTCATTTCCCTGGCGCTCTCAAGCTGCCAAAGATCAGAATCATCAAAGCAAGTGACTGATCTTGAAATATTATTCTTGGCGCCGCTTTCCTCAATAGCCCGAATCATGTCTTCTGAAAAATAGTACATATCGGTTGTGGATACAATACCAAAGCGAATGGACTCCGCCATAGCCAGCAAAGTAGCCCAGTAAACGGCATCACCTGTCAGCTTTGCTTCAAAAGGAAAGATTTTTTTGTTCAGCCATTCCTGTAAAACCAAATTTTCTCCGTATCCGCGCATCAGGGTCATAGGTGAATGAGCATGAGTATTGACAAACCCGCTCATAAGCAGTTTTCCTCTTCCCTCATAAACTCTGCCGGAAATTTGTTTTGGTATCTCTTTACTAATATAAGTAATTTTGTGTCCGTCTATTCCAACATACATATTTTCATTGACCTGAAAATTTTCATCAATTATGGCAATATTTTTAAACAGCATTTTATCTCCTCCTTTTGCCCTCTTTGCTCCGGCCATTTTGGCGCCGGCTCTCTGCTTTGTCAACAATGGGAATTATTATATCACATATGGCTGATAATACCAACCCTACATAAGAGGAGCCACCAGGCGAAGAACCCGGCCTATCAGCTTTTTGAAAATATTATAGTTTCTGCAGTCTTCCAGAGTAATGCGCTGGCACTGGGTCAGCGTCTTTTGAAAATCGTCTTCCACATGGCTGACTGCAGGGTTTTTATAAATATATACTGCATCTTCAAAATGAAGGTATAGACTGCGAAAATCCAAATTAATAGTTCCCACTACTGCTTTCTCATCATCGCTTGTGAATACCTTGGCATGAACAAATCCCGGTGTATACTCATAAATCTGTACACCTGATTCAATCAAGCCTGCATAATAGGTTCTGGCCAGCAAATATGCATAAATTTTATCGGGAATATGCGGCATCATGATGATGACCTCTACTCCTCGTTTCACTGCATAGGTCAGAGCCGTTACCATTTCATCATCTAAAATCAGGTATGGCGTCATAATGTGGACATATTTTTGTGCGCTGTAGAGAATATCCATATAGACACGCTCTCCTACATACTCTGTGTCATAAGGGCTGTCACCATAAGGGGTTACATAACCGCCGCCGGGCAAATCAGGCTCTGGCTGGAATTCATATCGCATGTAGGGATCAAGCGGCGTTGCTTCGTTTTGTGTAATATCCCACATTTGGAGAAACATAAGCGTAAAACTCCTTACCGCATCGCCTTTCACCATTACGGCCGTATCCTTCCAGTGACCAAAACGCTCGATTTCATTAATATACTCATCCGCCAGATTAACTCCTCCCGTAAAAGCAGTATGTCCATCGATTACCACAACCTTTCTGTGGTCTCTGTTGTTTTGGTGGGTGGAAAGAAACGGGATGATTCGGGCAAAGACCTTGCATTGTATTCCCATTTCCTGCAATTTTTGCGGATAATTTGGGGGAAGCAGGCTCAAAGAGCAAGTACCGTCATACATAAAGCGTACTTCAACGCCCTCTTTTGCTTTCCTGGCCAGAATCTCTAAAACTGTATCCCACATAAGACCCTTGTCTACAATAAAATATTCCATAAAGATAAAGCTCCGGGCCTGCTCCAATTGTCTGACTAGTTCTCTGAACTTGTCTTCTCCCAGAGGGAAATACTGAACTTGGGTATTGGCATAAGTAGGATAATTGCCGCTGTCATGAATGTATCTGGCAAGACCGGCCCCATGAGCAGAGTCCTGCTCCAATCGCTCCATCACGTTCTGATTTTGGGTCAGATAAGTCTCCTGCCGCTCCAGCTCTTGTTTAATTCTCCTTGTAATAAACTGTGTTCCCGGCTGGACTTTTGTAAAAAGATAAAAAATAACTCCAAAAAAAGGTGCAAAAAGAATCAGCATAATCCAGGTTAGTTTAAAGCTGGCATTTTGTCTTGCATTGAGAATATAAAGGAGGATGACTAAAGAAATAAAGCCTAAAATATAATTGAAAACAAAGACATATTTGTCTAAAAGTGCAAAACCTCCTATAAGCGCTGTGATCTGTACCAAAAGCAAGACTACCAACAGTGTGGTACGTCCGAACAGTAATTTCCATAACCCTTTTAATTTTCTCATTTTAATCTCCATATTTTACATTGCTCTACATGGATGTTACTATCTCCGTTAATAAATGTCAAAGTTTTTAGGTTTATTTTTCTTGTAAAGGCAGTATATTTCATTTATTTTGGCAAAGACTATCTTAAGAAAAGAAATTCAATGAGAAAGGATTTAAACCTATGAAGGCAACAGGAATTGTAAGAAGAATCGACGATCTGGGGAGGGTGGTTATTCCCAAGGAAATACGAAGGATTCTCCGCATCCGTGAAGGAGATCCTCTTGAAATCTATACTAACAGCAGCGGGGAAGTAATTTTGAAAAAATATTCTCCGATCAATGAGTTGGGACAGTTTGCAGGGGAGTATGCGGAAACAGCTTCTTCTATTCTGGGAAGTACCGTAATTGTATCAGATACCGATCAGATTGTCGCAGTATCCGGAGCAAGTAAGGCAGATTACATGGACAAAAAAGTAGACTATGAACTGGACAAAATTATTCAAAGTAAAAACAGTCTCCAGGATGATGGAAAAATTGTTGTTCCCATTTTGGCTCACGGTGACGCCATTGGGTCTAT